>JBKJLZ010000145.1:0-4762 GCA_046596705.1 Sphingorhabdus sp.
GATTCAATTTGTGCGGGCCGTCCATCGAACGATACCGATGCAGCTGGCGGCAAACCCGTCGTACCAGCGCCATAGCGCAAATCGAACCAGCGGGTGGCGAGCGGTATCGAATCTTCATCTGTAAGATTGCGGCCAAACAGCGCAATCGTGAAATTGTCTGTTTTGTAACCGAGCCTTGCGTTCAGCAGGAATGTGTCGCCGGTTTTGGCAAAATTATCTGTTTGGATGTATTTCGAATCTTCGAACGAGAAGTTCGCAATGCCGAACAGCCTGCCGTCGCCCGAGCCGATGCCCGTCTCGTAATTGACCGAGCCATTGACGATATAGGGCGAGCCCAACGGAAGCGTCTTGCCCGAAATATCACAAAGCGCCAATCCGGCGGGGGTTGGATTGCCAGTGTCGAAGTTCGTCCGCAAACCGCCCGAATTTAGAATGAAGAGATCGGCGTCGCAACCGCGCGTGAACTTCGCCGAAACATAAGCCACACCCATAGTCAGCAACAGCCCATCGGTTGGCGCTGCCTGGAATTCAAGCTCGACACCCTTGGTTTCCGCATCGCCCGAATTGGCGACAATCGAAGTCAGCGCACCGGTGCCCGACGGATTGGGAATAGCTTGCGTCAACTGGACATTCGTCAGTTCGTTATAGAACACCGCCACCGAACCACGCAGCGTGCGATCAAGCGCGTCGAACTTGATACCGAGTTCACCGCCCTTCGATTTTTCAGGCAAATAATTGACGAAGTTCTGGCCCGACGTCGATTGCGCTGTGGCGGCGACGCCAGCCGTTCCGTTGAAGCCGCCCGGTTTGCGGCCCGTTGCATACACACCGTAGACCAGCGTGCCGCCGGGAGTCGTGTAATTTACGGTTATCCGCGGATCGAGACCGGTAAACTTTGCTTTAGGTCGGCAGGTGTTACCTGCACCGGTCGCCCCAAACGCCGCGAGCCTGTTGGCCTCACCGGCGCAGAATACCGAAGCGCCACCCGCGCCACGTGATATCTGGGTCTTAGTTTCTTCGGCATAGCGCACTTCCGCGGTAACGGAGAAAGCATCGCTGAAATCATATTCGGCAAGTCCGAAAACCGCCTTGTTTACAATCGTATCATATTCGGAGTTATCTAGACCGACACCAAGACCAACGGTGCCACTCGCAAAGGTTATATCCTGCGAGCGGAACTCCTGACGAAAATAATAGCCGCCGACCAATATCCGGAACGGATTGTCGACGGGGCTGGATAGCCGGATTTCCTGGCTGATATCTTGCTGGTCATCGCGGTTGGTATTAGCAAAGGCCGGCTCGGCGGTAAGCGGGTTTGGTATCGACCCGCCAATCGCCGGGTTGGTGTTGAAATAGGCAAAGGCGTCGCTGTGATCAGAATCGGTGCCAAAGAAATTCTTGTTATCGCGCCATCCGGTCAGGCTCGACAATATCCAGCCCGAGCCGCCCAAATCCCAATCGATGATATTGGTCAGCGACAATTGTTCATTGGTAATGCCATCATAAGCAGTTCCATCGAAATTACCGCTGATGGCGGGAGTGGCAAAGCTTGGCGGCGGCCCTGCAAAGGCCGGAATAGTGATGGGCATCGGGTCGGTATTGAGGCGCACATTATTGGGCTGTGGCCTTATGACACCGCAAAAAAACTGGTTGTTGTTGGATGAACTGAGCGTTGCCGGCGCAAAAGGAACGGCTCCCGATCGCGCCCGAAAACGCGGCGAGCGAAAGCCTGGCTTGCAATTGTTGTCGACGGCGCCTTGTAGAAACAAGGCAAGCGGACCGTCCTCATCCTTCTGCCAGCTGATCCGCGAACGCATCTTGAAGTCTTCGAACGGCTTAAATGTGAGTGTAGCATAAGCCGACTTTGTTTCTTCTTGCCCGACTTTCTTGCCGGTAAGCTGGTTGCGATACTCCCCGCCATATTCGAAGAAGCGGCCGCCCACGCGAACACCGAGCCCGCCATCCAGAAACGTTGCTGAAACCGAAGCAGCGGCCTCGCGCTCATTATGTTCGGCAACGCGCAGGCGCCCGGTAATTGTCAGATCTTGGGATGGATCTTTGGTAATGTAATTGATCGCGCCGGCATAAGTGTTGCGACCATAAAGTGCAGACTGCGGCCCCTTGACTATCTCTACTCGTTCAATCGACGACGGATCGAAGCCTTGAATGTCGCCCTGATAGTAAACCCCGTCCACGAAGAAAGCGGCACCGGTTTCCACACCTGCCTGAACCCCGGCAAGCACATTCGATGCGCCGCGAATGACAGGACGGTCGGTGGTTCTACCGAATGCCTGGCTGAAGCTGATGCCGGTTGCCTGCTTGGCGAAATCGTCGAGTGAATTGAGGCCCTGTTGCGCAATCGAGTCGGCAGTAATTACCGATACCGCGACCGGCGCGTCTGAGAGAGATTCTTCGACCTTTCGCGCGGTGACAACGATTTCTTTGATGCCGCCCTGTTCTTCCTCGGCGATTTCCCCAGCACCTTGTGCCAATGCTACACTTGGTAGCATCACTGCCGATGAAACGATTGCGCTTGCCGTTAGCAAAACCGCCTTGCCAAATTTGTTCATAAAGCCCCCCTCAAAGCACTTGTCATAAACCCACCAGTCAAAGCATAGAAATGCACCGCCAACAGAATTTGTCCAGACAAATTTAATTTGACTTGAGTGAAGTCGCGTGGCTGTCTCTATTTTGCAACAATCAACGGCCAGCACAGGAAACAACATATATGCCTGCTTACATGATAATATCTGCCAAAATCTCTGACCGCGATGCATTCATCGATGGTTATGGCAAAGCAGCGGCCGCTCTGGTTGCGCAGTTCGGTGGACGATATGTTTTGCGAGCGCCAGGTGTCGAATTGCTCGAAGGCGAGTTCGGCAATGGGGCATCGGTGGTCATTTCGGAGTGGCCAGACAAACAGACCGCCCGGACATTCTGGAACTCGCCCGAATATGCGCAAGTGAAAAAGCTGCGCGATGGCCTTGCCCAATGTCAGGTGCTATTGGTCGAGGGCGAATGGACAGGAGCATGATGGGAATGGAACGCACAGCACAGATCACCGCAGCCGGGGGAACTGAAGTAATTGATTGGATCAATGTCGAATTGCCTGCGCCGGGCCCTGGCGAGGTGCGGATGCGTAATAACTGCGTTGGTCTGAATCTGATCGACACATATCACCGCAAGGGCCTTTATCCAGTTCCACTGCCGTCTGGTTTAGGGCTCGAAGCAGCGGGCGTAATCGAGGCGCTGGGCCAAGATGTCACTGGCTGGCAGGTGGGTGATCGGGTGTGCTGTTTTGGGCCGACGCTCGGAGCCTACGCAACAGCGCGCAATATTGACGCGGCCTGCCTGTTTCTGATTCCCGAAGACATCAGTGACGAAACTGCAGCGGCGGGCATATTGAAAGGCTGCACCACCGAGTTTCTCGTTGAACGATGTGCCAAAGTGCAGCCGAAATGGAATGTGCTGGTTCATGCAGCGGCTGGCGGGGTCGGCTTGATGCTGGTGCAGTGGCTAAAGCATGTCGGCGCGCATGTAATCGGAACCGTCAGCACAGAAGAGAAGGCAGCAATTGCACGGGCAGCAGGTGCCGATCACGTCATTCTTTATGGCAAAGAGGATGTCGCCCAACAGGTCCGTTTTCTAACCGAGGGCAAAGGGGTTGAAGTTGTATTCGACGGTGTCGGCATGGCGACTTGGGAAACTTCACTCGACAGCACAAGGCGGCGTGGGCTGATCGTAAGCTACGGCAATGCCGACGCGCCCGTCGGCGGAGTAAACCTTGGCATGTTAACGCAGAAGGGATCCCTCTATATCACCCGCCCAACTTTGTTCGATTATTATGCCCATGCCGCCGAGCGAGCGGCGGGTTCCGATTATGTTTTCGACATGTTTCGACAAGGCATCATTAAGGTCAACATAGGCCAAACTTATGCGCTCGAAAATGCCGCGCAGGCGCACCGCGATCTGGAAGGCCGCAAGACGACAGGTTCGACGGTATTGGTGGTTTGAGGCCTAAAAACCTACTACCCAATCTCCACGAGTTCCAGCCGCTCTCCGGCGGGCCCGTACACCGTCGCTGCGCGCCTGCCGCCATAAGGTTGTTCCATCCTCGCGACGGGCAGCGAGATGTAATCGAGTGGTAGCGCGTCGAGGCTTTCGACCGCAAGGCTGACCAACGCATTGCCGGGTGGCAGCCGCCCTGCATGACCTGGACGCACAACAGCAGCGTCGGGATAATCATCCACTTCGATAATCGGTAACCGTGCCTTTTGCACCATTGTAATCGACGATTGTGTGCCATCGGCCAGCCCGAACGCCTTGTTAATCATCGTGTATTCCAAAGTGTATGTGCCGCCCTCGTCGAGCTGTAGCTTCTCACGGTACCAGTCGACTGTTCGGGCACGATTCGCGGTCGCCAGAATTACAATGAAGATATGATCGACCAATGATCGCGCCTTTGGCAAATCCGATGACGGCGTATCCATCCGCACCTCGTTTAGATAGATCATCTCGCGACCGCGACCCGTCATTTGCATCGCCACAAAATAGGGCAAACCTTCGATTTCGCGCGGTGGGCCGATAATGTCAAAGCCGCTGCCCTTAAGCCTTTCCGGCCAACCGTAGACATCTTGCACCGTGATCTCGTAAGCCGCCCAGCCGAAGCTGCTGGTCGGGCGGAAATCGTCGGGTACCGCCTGTTCGACTAGCCGTATTGCGCAATGCGCGCCGCTTGTCGGCATCAAGGTTGCCATCATTG
>JBKJLZ010000144.1:0-6369 GCA_046596705.1 Sphingorhabdus sp.
CGCCAAGGCCAGCGAGTTCGGGCAGATCCTTGTCAACGGCACCTTCACCTTTGCTCTCATGGTCGGACTGTCGGTGGGCGACACGACTTTGGGTACGTTGGTTGCCAATCTGGGTTATGACAAGCTTGTCATGCCCAAGCCGGTTTTTCTCGGCGATACGCTCCGCGCCGAAACCGAAGTCATCGCGCTTAAGGAAAGCAAATCGCGGCCCGATGCGGGTATCGTCACCTTCCTCCACCGCTGCCTCAACCAGCGCGACGAAGTGGTGTGCAGTTGCGAGCGTGCGGCGCTATTAAAGCGGTCTGAAACCTAGTAACCTTAGCCCTGAGCCTGTCGAAGGTCGTTTATCGGCTAGGCGTGCTTCGACAGGCTCAGCACTACGGTGAATTTTGCTAAGGTAGAAAAAATGAAACTGCGTTCACTGCTCTTCGTCCCCGGCGACCGGCCCGACCGTTTCGCCAAGGCATCCGCCAGCGGTGCCGATGCCATTATCATCGACCTTGAAGATTCGGTTGCGCTCGACCGCAAGGTTGCTGCGCGTGAGGCGGCGGCAGAATATCTGTCGGGCGACCGCCCCGTGCCCGTCTTCGTCCGCGTCAATCCGCAAGATAGCCATCTGACTCATGACGATCTCGCTTCGGTTCTGCCCTATATGCCCGATGGCATAGTTCTGCCCAAGGCGGAGGGTGCACGTTCGATAAACTGGTTACGCGCCGAGGCCGCGGCTGTGGCTGACAGTCAGGATGGTGAGGCTCCACCAGTCCTGCCCATTGCGACTGAAACACCAGGCGCGGTATTTGATCTCGGCACATTACGTGAGGTTGCGCATTATCTTGCAGGTGTGAGCTGGGGTGCGGAAGACCTGCCTGCTTCTGTCGGCGCTGCCACATCGCGCGAGGACGATGGCAGTTACACTGCGCCTTATGAAATGGTTCGCAGCCTAACGCTATTTGCGGGTCATGCTGCTGGGGTGGCCGCAATTGATACGGTTTTTCCTGATATCGGCAACAAAGATACGCTCAGGGCCTACGCCGCACGCGCCGCACGCGATGGCTTCACTGGCATGCTAGCCATCCACCCATCGCAGATTGAAGTGATCAACGCGGCATTCACGCCCACCGAGGCACAAATTGCGCATGCGCAATCGGTGGCCGATGCCTTTGCCGCCAATCCCGGGGCGGGGGTGCTACAACTCGACGGCAAGATGATCGACGCGCCGCATTTGAAGGCGGCGCTGTCGATTTTGGCCCGCGTTTAGGCCGCCAACTTTCGCAGCACATAGTGCAAGATGCCGCCGTTCATGAAATATTCGACCTCGTTCGCAGTGTCGATCCGGCACAAAGTGTCGAAGTTGAAGGTCGATCCGTCTTTGCGGGTGACCAACACCGTCACTGTCTGACGCGGTTGCAGCATACCGACGCTGGTGATGGTGAAGCTGTCATCGCCGGTCAGGCCAAGCGTAACGCGGCTTTCACCTTCCATGAACTGCAAGGGCAATACGCCCATGCCGACTAAGTTCGAACGGTGGATACGTTCGAAACTCTCAACAATAACTGCGCGCACGCCGAGCAGGTTTGTGCCCTTTGCCGCCCAGTCGCGTGAAGAACCGGTTCCGTATTCCTTACCTGCAATAACTACTAATGGCGTACCATCGGCTTTGTGCTTCATGGCCGCATCATAAATCGGCATAGTAACGCCGTCGTAACTACTCATACCGCCTTCTATGCCGGGGACCATTTCGTTCTTAATTCTTATATTCGCAAACGTGCCCCTCATCATGACTTCGTGGTGGCCGCGCCTTGCGCCGTAGCTGTTGAAGTCGGTTTTGGAGACTTGGTGCTCCATCAAGAACTGTCCTGCGGGACTGTCCGCCTTGATGCTTCCGGCCGGCGAAATATGGTCGGTGGTGATCGAGTCGCCCAAAATCGCCAGCGGCTTTGCCTCGATGATGTCCATCACCGGCGCCGGGGTCATGCTCATCCCTTCGAAATAGGGCGGATTTGCGACGTAGGTCGAGCCAGCGCGCCACTGATAGGTGTCCGAACCTTCGACCTGGATCTTCTGCCAGTGAGCATCACCTTCATACACCTTTGCATAACGCGCGGTGAACATCGAACGGTCGATGTTTGCAGTCATTACGTCATGCACTTCCTGATTGCTCGGCCAGATGTCCTTCAAATACACATCGGTGCCGTCGGTCGCTTGCCCGATCGGCGTAGTTGTAAAGTTCTCCGTAACGGTCCCCTTCAACGCATAGGCCACAACCAGCGGCGGCGACGCCAGAAAGTTTGCGCGCACATCGGGCGATACACGGCCTTCGAAGTTTCGGTTACCCGACAGCACCGACGCCGCAACAATGTCATTGCTGTTGATCGCGTCCGAAATCGGCGGCGCCAGCGGCCCCGAGTTGCCGATACAGGTCGTGCAGCCATAACCAACCAGATTGAAGCCGATCGCGTCTAGATGCTCCTGCAACCCAGCCTTCACCAGATAATCGGTCACCACCTGGCTACCCGGCGCAAGCGACGTCTTCACCCACGGCTTGGGGCGAAGCCCGAACGCATTCGCCTTCTTCGCCACCAGACCGGCGGCCACAAGAACGCTGGGGTTCGACGTGTTGGTGCACGATGTAATCGCGGCAATCACGACATCGCCGTCGCCAATGTCATGGTCCTTGCCCTCTACTGCGACCCGTTTGAACCCCGTATGTTTGTAGACGCTCTCCAGCTCGCCGTTGAACACATCGTCGACAATATCGAGCGCAACCTTGTCCTGCGGCCGCTTGGGCCCGGCCAGAGACGGCACAACGCTGCCCATATCGAGCGACAGCGTGTCGGTGAATACCGGATCGGGCGCGTCGGCGAAACGCCACAGGCCCTGCTCCTTGGAATACGCCTCGACCAGATCGATCTGCGCTTCGTCACGCCCGGTCAGCCGCATGTAATCGAGCGTCTTGTCGTCGATACCGAAGAAGCCGCAAGTCGCGCCGTACTCAGGCGCCATATTGGCGAGCGTCGCCCGGTCGGCGAGCGAGAGCGAGTCCAGACCCGGCCCGTAATATTCGACAAAGCTGCCGACAACACCGCGCGCGCGCAACATTTGAGTCGCGGTCAGCACGAGGTCGGTCGCGGTAATCCCCTCGGCCAGCTCCCCGGTCAGTTTGAAGCCGACTACCTGCGGGATCAGCATCGACACCGGCTGCCCCAACATCGCTGCTTCGGCCTCGATCCCGCCAACGCCCCAACCAAGCACACCAAGCCCGTTGATCATCGTCGTGTGGCTATCGGTGCCGACGCAGGTGTCAGGATAGGCAATAGTCGCGCCGTCGGGTGCTTCGCTGGTCCACACCGCTTGCGCGATATGTTCAAGATTGACCTGATGGCAGATACCGGTGCCTGGGGGCACGGCTTTAAAATTGTTCAGCGATTTCGAACCCCATTTCAGGAAGTCGTACCGTTCTGCATTACGCTGATATTCGATTTCGACATTCTGTTCGGCTGCCTTGGGATGGCCGAATTCGTCGACCATGACGCTGTGGTCGATGACGAGGTGGACTGGCACCAGCGGATTGATCTTTTCCGGATCGCCACCCAGCTTATTCATCGCATCGCGCATCGCGGCCAGATCGACAACGCACGGCACGCCGGTAAAATCCTGAAGCAGAACGCGGGCAGGGCGGTACTGGATTTCACGCGTCGACTTCGGATCAGCCTGCCAGTCGATCAGCGCCTGGATATCCTGTACTGCAACGGTAAACCCGCCATCCTCAAACCGAAGCAGATTTTCGAGCAACACCTTCATCGAAAAGGGAAGCCGCGACACGTCGCCAAGCTTCTCCGCAACCTTGCGCAGCGAGAAGAAATCCACCGACTGGCTGCCGACTTTTAGAGTGGTGCGGGTCTGAAGGCTGTCGAGTCCGATTGCGGTCATAAATACCTCGTCAAAAAGATGGTACTTTTTGCCGGTTGGGGATGACTGCGCGGACGGTGCTTTTTCGGCCCCTGAACGAGCGTTAAACCAGCATAAAAGCGGGAGATTCGTTTGCTGGGCGCGGCTTAGCGTGAACATGGACAAGGCGCAAGGTTGCCACCCTACTAAAAATGCCGTATCTTACCGGTATGACCAAGCATACAAAAGTATCCGCAAAGGGGCAGGTCGTCATCCCAAAGGACGTACGCGACCGGTTGCATTGGGAACCGGGAACCGAACTGGAGGTAGTCGATGGGCCTGCAGGCGTAATGCTGCGCACCAGACGGGCTGCAATCAAGAAACTGCCTTTTGACGAGGCGCTGGCAAGGCTGCGGGCGGTTGTGAATTACAAAGGCCCCGTTTACTCCGATAAAGAGGCAACAGCCGCCATCGACGAGATGATTCGAAACGACCCGCAATGGGATCCGCCGAAGCAGTGAAATCGGTCGATACCAACATTCTCGTCCGGATTGTTGCCGACAGCGAGAGCAAGCAGGCCGAAATTGCACGATCAGTTGTTTCGGCAGGCGTGAATGTGCCCATCACAGTGCTCCTTGAACTCGCTTGGACGTTGCGTTCGCGTTATGACTTCGAACGCGACCGCCTGAACAATGCGTTGGTCGCGCTTCTGGATATTCCGGAAATCCACATTGAGGACGAACCTGCTATTCGCGCTGCTTTGGAATTACATCGGGATGGTGCCGACATCGCTGACGTAATCCATCTCGTCGCGGCGCGCGGCAGCGAGGCATTTGTGACGTTCGACAAGGGTGTGCCGAGCGGGGACGATATCGGCGTTGATGTGCAGCTGGTTTGAAACACAAAGCCCCCTCTCTCCTTTAGGGGAGAGGGGCGAGACTTGGCGACTTGTTGTCCAGACGCAGCGGGGAGGTGCCTCAACGGCAAAGTTCAACGCCCCACCGCGTCCTCTCCACACCGCCTAAGCGCCTGATGGCACTAAGGCTCCGTATCTTTGCCCTGAAGGAGCGCGTGTAGCGATAATGCCGAAACGGTCGAATGATGAACACGGCGGGTTATGTTGTTAATTTCCCTGAACGAATGTCCTATTTTGGTGATCGTAAAATCTATGGTGAATAGCAGGAATTGGTGGGAAACGGACTGGCGGGTTTTTGGGTTGAGATTTGGGAAAGCCGACGTTCTATAAGTGGTTTTCAAGTGCTGTGTGAAGAGTGATTCTATCGCGGCGCGCTGCGCAATGAAGTAATGAGGAAGCGCCAGACGTGGCGAAGATGATTGGGATTTTTTGTTGAAAATCAAGTGGCCTAATACGAAATGCATATTTTGTCTTAAAATCGGGGGCAGAACTACAGAGCATATAATACCTGCCGCTCTTCTCGGCAAACTTGAATCAAAATTCCTCTGTAGGGAATGCAATTCCTCGTTTGGCCGTTCTTTCGAAGCCACCGCGCGAGCCGATCCAATTGTTGCGTCTGCGGTCAAGACTTTGGAAAAACTAAACGCCAATTTGGCTGCAAAGCTTCTGGAAAATCAAAAGGTGATTTTGGGTGGTCAAGACGGCCCGCGTCGGGGGCAGATTAAAAATGGAGTTGCGCAGATCAAAACGGAAAAATTGGATGACGGTTCGATTATAACACCGTCTCCGGCGGCAAAACCTCATATCAGGAAACTGTTGCAAAGGGATGGTCACTCTCCCTCTGTGATAGAAGCAGCCCTGACAGCCGTAAATGAGGCACCATTGAATCAGAGAATCTCGATCTCCCCCGAAATTGATGTAATTACTTGGAGTTCGGAGAACTTTAAGCTCGATCTTGGTGCTATGAAACCCATGAATCCGTTAGTGCCAGCTAAGATTGCGTATGAGTTTTTAGCGGGACATTTGGGCGATAAAATCTATGACAGGGAGGTCGTTCTGGACGATATTAGGTCGATGTTTTTCAACGGCGTAATTTCAGAAAATGACGTTATCGTGGAGCGTCTGTATGCAGACAACAACAGCTTGTTCCATGGGATTTGCTTCGAGGGGAACTCGCCCAATGCCAAGGTATTGATCCGGCTTTTTGGAACTCTGGCGTTTCGCGTCAGCTTCAAGCGATTGGCTGTTGGCGGAGCAAGATTTATTTACACGCATACGATTGCAACTGGCGACGAGAACATGCGGATTATGGCAGACTAATTCAGCATAGTTGCTGTGGCATTGCCCCAAATAGACGCATGTTGCTGAATGACCGTTTTCGGAAGTGCAGCCAGTGCCGCTGAACGACCGAAAAGTTGTCGGGAGCGGAATTACCGCTTTTGTGTTGTCAGGGCGCAAAAGCTGCACTTCGTTTCACAGAGCAGTGGCTTGTGTGGCGGTAAAAGCTGTTGGGCGCGACGGACTTTGGACCGTCAGCTACGTGCCAAGGGCCTTGGCGCAGGTGA
>JBKJLZ010000162.1:0-9148 GCA_046596705.1 Sphingorhabdus sp.
CAAAAATGGCTCTGGCTTGCATTCTTCGCATCGTTCGCAGTCAAAATGCCGATGTGGCCGGTACACACATGGCTACCCGACGCGCACGTTCAGGCGCCGACTGCCGGCTCGGTTATCTTGGCTGGCGTGCTATTAAAAATGGGAGGCTACGGCTTCCTGCGCTTTTCGCTCCCAATGTTCCCTGAGGCGAGCGCTAATTTCATCCCATTGGTGTTTGGGCTGTCGATGATTGCGGTGGTCTACACCTCATTGGTTGCTTTGGTGCAGAACGATATGAAAAAGCTTATCGCGTATTCATCGGTGGCGCACATGGCGATTGTCACGGTCGGGCTGTTCACATTCAACCAGCAGGGTATTGAGGGCGCGATTATAGTCATGCTAAGCCACGGGCTGGTGTCGGGCGCGCTATTCCTGTGCGTCGGCGTAATCTATGACCGGCTGCATACCCGCGAAATCAGCCGCTACGGCGGACTCTCGATCAACATGCCGAAATATGCGCTATTGTTCATGCTGTTCACGATGGCGAGCGTGGGCTTGCCAGGGACCAGCGGATTTGTCGGAGAATTTCTTGCACTGGCTGGCGCGTACAAGGTTTCAACTTGGGCGACGTTGATTGCCACTACCGGAATCATCCTCGGCGCGGGCTATATGCTTTATCTCTACCGCCGTATTGCCTTTGGCGCTCAGGTAAATGCCGACGCCGCCGCGATGTCCGATATAGACAGTCGCGAAATGTGGTTGTTGGCACCGATTGCTGCCGTAGTCCTTTGGATGGGTGTCTACCCTGAGAGTTTCCTCGCTCTGATCCGCCGGGACGTTGCTACAATTGTGGCGCGCGTCGAGCGGGCAGCGCCTGCGGGCGATAGCGCCTTGAAGGCTAAAGACCCAACTACTGCCAAATATCGCGTTGGCGGTTACCCGCACGAAAAAGCGGCTGAGGGACGCCACTAATGGACCTTAACGCTTCCCTTTTCCTGACCCGATCCGAAGTCGTATTGAGCTTCTCCGGCCTAGCGCTGTTGCTACTCGCTGCATGGCGAGCCGACGCTGGCCGCTTAATCAGCATATTGTCGGTGGCGGCGTTGGTGGGCGCAGGTGCCTTTGCTGCATTTTTTATCACCGTTGAAACCCAGGCATCCGCATTCGAAGGCCTTTATAGCAATGACGCGTTTGCCAACTTCTCCAAGATATTGGTCTATTTCGCTGCTGCAATTGCACTGATGATCGCACCGAAATATCTCGAAAAAGCCGGAGCAATGCGGGCCGAATATCCAATACTCATCGTTTTCGCCTGTGTCGGTATGGGACTGATGGTGTCGGCAACCGACCTCATAACGCTTTACATCGGTCTCGAACTCAACAGCCTTGCCGCTTATGTGTTGGCAAGCTTCGTTCGCAGCGATGGCCGATCGGCAGAGGCGGGCCTTAAATATTTCGTCCTTGGCGCGCTCGCCAGCGGGATTTTGTTGTACGGCATGTCGCTGCTTTACGGCTTTACCGGTTCGACCAATTTCGCTGTCATCAACGCTGCTTTATCGGGTGAAATATCGCTTGGAATGATTTTCGGCATTGTATTCGTGCTATCGGGCCTCGCATTTAAAATTAGCGCAGCGCCTTTCCATATGTGGACGCCCGATGTTTACGAAGGCGCGCCGACGCCTGTTAGCGCATTCTTCGCGAGCGCCCCCAAGGTTGCGGCGTCTGCACTGACAATCCGCGTTGCGATCGAAGCATTTGGCAGCCAGCAGGCGGTGTGGCAGCAGATCATCATTGCGATTGCCTTGATGTCGATCATCATTGGCGCGTTGGGTGCCATCGGCCAGCAAAACCTGAAAAGACTGCTAGCCTACAGTTCGATCAACAATATCGGCTTTCTACTTATCGGTCTGGCGGCGGGTACTGAATCTGGCGTGGCCGCAATGCTTGTTTACCTTGCCATTTATGTAGCAATGACGCTCGGCAGCTTTATTTGCATCATGCAATTGCGCGGGGCTGACGGCGAATTGAAAGAAAGTTTGACCGATGTCGCCGGTCTTTCCAAAACCCGACCCGCGCTTGCCGCTTACCTAGCGATCTTCATGTTCAGCCTTGCCGGAATTCCGCCGCTGTTCGGGTTCTGGGGAAAGCTGGTCGTGTTCGACGCCGCGGTTGCCGCTGGGTTGCTGCCGCTTGCAGTGATCGGCATTGCTGCATCGGTCATCGGTGCTTTTTATTACCTCAAAATCGTCAAGCTAATGTATTTTGACGAGCCTACCGAGGTTATAGTCGCCAGCAATAGTCGCGCTCTGACATGGACCGGCGGAGCGCTGGCGCTTGCTGTATCTCCGCTTGGCTATGTTGCGATACCAGCTCTTGCAATGTTGTCGGCTCAAGCAGCGAAGGCGTTGTTCTGACGCCCATTTTCGAACAGGTAGCATTAACTGGCTCAACCAATGCCGATCTTCTGTGGCGCATTACATCGGGTGCGCCCGAAGGTCTGTGGCTGCGCGCGGATGCGCAGTATAAAGGTCGTGGTCGTCGGGGGCGGGTTTGGGACAGCAAGTCGGGTAATCTGTTCTGCAGCACGATCGTCCGTTCACGACCGCTAGATCCATCGTTATCGTCGCTGGCCTTTGTTACGGCTTTGGCAGTGGTTGACACAATCTGGGAAATCGCGCCCGAGATTGCTATCAACATCAAATGGCCCAACGATATATTATCCGCAAATGGCGAAAAGCTCTCCGGTATGCTGCTCGAGCGCTCGGGCGAGGCTGTGGTCATCGGTGTAGGTCTGAATTTGGCACATCATCCCGATGGAGTGGACCGCCCGGTAACAAACTTGACGACTTTGGGCGCGGTCCCGCCGCATCCGCAAGCCGTCTGCGAAATATTGGCTGATGCATTCGGTGTTTGGCTCAGGCGGTGGCGCGAAGGCGGTTTACCCGAAGTGTTGCGCGCGTGGCAAAAGGCCGCGCATCCGGTTGGCACCGCTATCACAGTCAACTTGCCATCAGGCGAAAGTCTCGAGGGATTATACGCCGGACTATTGGTTGATGGTGCGTTGCAGCTTCGCTTGGCGGACGGTACAATTCGTGGCATTCACGCCGCTGATATTTTTCTGATTTGACGAAGGTAAACTCGATGCTGCTCGCTATCGATGTAGGAAATACCAACGTAAAATTTGCGTTGGTCGAAGCTGGCGAAATTAAAACACGATGGCGGATTGCGACCGATGCACGGCGTACTGCCGACGAATATGCGGTTTGGCTCAATCAATTGCTGATTATGCAAGGGATCGACAGCGAAGTGGTCCAAACCGTTGTGATAGCAACCGTTGTTCCGCGCGCTCTTCATAATCTACAGATGCTCGCATCGAAATATTTCGGGGTCGAGGCGCTTATCGCTGGGCGCGGTTCGCTTGAATGGGGGATCGCGCTGAAGGTCGATGAGCCGGGGTCGGTGGGTGCCGACCGTGCGGTCAACGCCATTGCAGCGCAGGCTTTAGAAGCAGGCGAAAAAATCGTAATTAGCTTTGGGACCGCGACGACGTTCGATCATGTAGCTTCCGACGGTGCGTATTGCGGCGGCAGTATTGCGCCGGGTGTCAATCTGTCGCTCGATGCGCTATACGCTGCGGCGGCTATGTTGCCACGCGTGGCAATCGAGCCATTATCGGACAACTCGGTGATCGGACGGACAACCGTCAGCCAGATGCAAATCGGCATCTACTGGGGCTATGTGGCGATGATCGAAGGAATGTTGGCACGAATGAAGGCCGAAATTGCCGCGCCGGTTAAAGTGATCGCAACTGGCGGTCTCGCCGCATTGTTTCAACAGCATAGCCATTTATTCGACCGGGTAGAACCCGACCTTACACTGCGCGGTATCGCGACATTATACGAAAAATCGAAACAATAGGAACTTGAATGACCACCCCTAAAGACGAACTTCTCTTCCTCGCGCTTGGCGGGTCGAACGAGATTGGCATGAACGTCAATCTCTATGGTTGCCAGGGCAAATGGGTAATGGTCGATCTCGGGCTAACCTTTGCCAATGCCGAATACCCGGGTGTGGAATTGATTCTGCCCGATCTGGATTTTATCGAGCAGCGCAAAAAGGATTTGCTCGGCATCGTGCTGACCCACGGGCATGAGGATCATATCGGTGCGGTTGCGTATTTTGCCGCCGATCTCGGCGTGCCGCTTTATGCGACGCCGTTCACTGCGACGCTTATTCGAGGCAAACTTGCAGAGGAAGGCATCGCCGACATCGTCAAGCTAAACGTCATCCCGATGGAGGGCAGTTTTGCTCTAGACCCGTTTGGGTTCCAGTTTGTGACGCTCGCGCACTCGATCCTCGAAATGAGTGCATGCGTTATTACCACACCTTATGGAAAGATTTTCCACACCGGCGACTGGAAGCTCGATGAGCAACCGGTAATCGGCCGACCCTCGACCGCCGAAGAATTGACCGCGATTGGTGACGAAGGTGTGCTGGCACTGGTTTGCGATTCGACCAACGCTTTCAACGCCGGCGACAGCGGTAGCGAAGGCAGCGTCAAGGCGGATTTGATGAAGTCGGTAAAGGCGGCAAAGGGCAGGGTGTTGCTCACCACTTTTGCTTCCAACGCGGCGCGGTTGCAAACAATGGGTGAAGTGGCGCGCGAAAGCGGGCGGACATTGTGTTTTGCCGGGCGGTCATTGCACCGGATTATCGAAGCAGCGCAGGCTAATGGTTATCTCGAAGACATGCCGAAGACGGTCGACATGGACGCGGTCGATGACCTGCCGCGCCACGAGGTCATGGTGGTCGCAACCGGCGGACAGGGTGAGGCGCGCGCTGCGCTGGCGCGGATTGCCGAGGGTAATCACCCGGTAAAGCTTGAGGAAGGCGATACCGTGATATTTTCGTCGAAGCAGATACCGGGCAACGAGATTGCCATCGGCGTCATCATGAACAAGCTGGCCGAACGCAACATATTGACCGTGACCGAGAAGCAGGCGCATGTTCATGTTTCGGGGCATCCAGGACAACCTGAACTGGCGAAACTTTATGACTGGATCAGGCCGCAAGTGCTGGTGCCCGTTCACGGCGAGCGTCGCCATATGGCGGAGCAGGCACGTTTTGCAAAAGCGCACGGCGTTAAGTCGGCGTTGGTGCAATCGAATGGTGACGTTGTCCGTCTGGCGCCCGGCAAGCCGCAAATTATTGGCAAAGAGCGTACGGGAAGGCTCATCTTGGATGGGGACACGATCATAGCGGCCGATGGTCAGACAATCAATGAACGGAGGCGGTTGTCCTGGTATGGTTTGATCGCAGTTGCCTTTGCGCTCGATGCTAATGATAAGCTTATCGGCGAGCCGCAAGTTCGTTTGCACGGATTGCCAATCGAACAGGATATCGATGATTTTCTAGACGAAGCAACCGATGCCGCGAAAAAGGCAATCCGGGAACGCAAAGGCGATTTCGAAAAGCTGCGTGAAAGCGTTCGACTGGCTGTACGCCGTGTTGCAACCAGCTGGACTGGCAAGAAACCGGTGGTTGAAGTAATGATTGTGGAAACCGCATGACCTGGGTTTCGATCATCGCGATCTACGCATTGTTCTGGGTAATGTGCGCATTCGTCATCTTACCAATCGGCGTGCGCACCCATGAAGAACTCGGATTGGAGAAAATTCCTGGGCAGGCGGATAGCGCGCCGGGGAATTTCAGGCCGGGAACCATTTTAGTCAGGACAACGCTGCTTTCAGCTGCGTTGTTCGGGCTATATTATTTGAACTATGTCTATGGCTGGATTGATCGGAACAGCTTCGATTTTCTGATTATGCGGCCGACAATTGGCTAGTTGCGCAGGCGTTCAATTGCCTGTGCCAATGCGACATACAGCTTGCCGATATCGGACGAAAGCAGCGTAACGCCGATGGCATTGCCGTCGCGTGTGCTGAGCAGAACGCGCATCATGGCTTCGAAATCATGGATATAGCGGTTTACGTGCTCCCGGAACTCGTTGTCGTCCCCGTAATGTGCAGCTATTTCCCTAGCCTCTCCGGCGTCGAGCAAGCGCACGGCTCGGCGAGTAAAGACGCCACGGTCACCTTTCAGATAGGCTGCCCACGCCGTGTCAGTCACATCGTTTGACAGTATTTTTGCGACATCGATCGACGTCGAATTCAACGACTCGGTCAAAACCACCATGCGCCGCGCGAAGCTGTCGTCGTCTGCACCTTCAAAAGAGTCGCGCGTATCGGAGAGGCGCTTTTCAAGGTTACCCGCCATTTCGTTCAGCTCTGTCAATTGGTCGGCCATTCGAGTGGTAGCGGTTTCCGAAAGTGAAAGGTTCCGCTCTATGGACATTTGCATCGTTTCGTTAAGCGCCGCGACCTGACCGTCGATTGCATTAGCGAGCAAAGTCTTGTTCTGCTCGGTCATCCGCTCGGCAACTATTGTCAGTTCTTCATCGAGTATCTTGCGGCTACTTTCCGCAGCCTGCCGTGTCGTTTCGCGGACGCGAAGCAGCGAAGCGACCAACTTTTCGCTAGCCGTTTCGGTCATTTCTTCAATCAGGTTGCGGGTGTGGCTGAGCGCCGAAGCTAACGCATCGGCCTGCTCGTGCCGTGCGGCAAAATGCGCGTCGCTCGTCGACATAAGTTGAGAGACGCTGGTGCGCTGTACGTCGATCAAATGTTCAAGCGAAGTCAGTTTGGCTAATATGTTATCGCTATGCTGGTCTAGAGCTACAGCACTGATCGACGCCGCATTAAGTTGTGCCGCGCTTTGCGCGAAACGGTCGTC
Source organism: Sphingorhabdus sp. (assembly GCA_046596705.1). Lineage (GTDB taxonomy): Bacteria > Pseudomonadota > Alphaproteobacteria > Sphingomonadales > Sphingomonadaceae > Sphingorhabdus_B. The sequence continues at coordinate 6,772 of JBKJLZ010000162.1, forward strand.
CATCCGTGCCATCGCGTCGGGTAGCGATTGATCGATTTCGGCATTCGCTGTGGCCAAGGCAATAAGTAACTTGTCGGATCGACTGAGCAATTGGTCGGTGACGTCTTGATTGGAAAGCAGTGCAACGCCGACTTCTCTGGTACTTTCGCCGAGGGCCGATACAGCAAATGCAAGTTTTGCAGTTTGATCGGTAGCCGCTGCATCGACTTCGCCAATGCGCGCAGCGCTATCCTCAATATGGACCGAAATTCGACTCATGATCTCCGCAAAACGCAGTTCTTCAGCGTTCGATTGGGCAGCTAGATCAGCGATGCTGTCACGGAGGGATCCAAGATGTGCTTCAAGTTGCGAACTGCTTTCGCCGACCACACGGTCAACGTCGTTAGAAGCCGCCAGCACGCTGTTGTTCAACTTCTGCGTCGCTGCCGCCATCAACTTTGCCATATCAGCCGCGCGAAGCGCTGCAGAATCGGCGCTTTGTGAGAGCATTGTGGCACTATCGCGTATAGTGTTTCCAATCTTACCGCTGGCTTCCGATGCCCTCAATTCCATGTTGTCGATATATTCACGTGCTGCTTTTCCGGCCTCGCCGACATTTTGAAGCGATGCGATCAGTGATTTGACCTGAACCTGAGCGCTATTGCCGGCGCTGCCAATTTGGTTGGTCACATCTTTGGCAGCGCTCGTCACTACCGGCAGATGCTTGCGCAGCTGTTCCAGATTAGTTGTCGCTGCATTGCTAACAGTTTCAAGGGTCTTTGCTTTTTCGTCGCTGTCAGCCAAAGCCACGCCTAATTGTTCGGCGGCCTCGACCAGTTTACGCGCCGCCTGCCGTCCCACCGTTTCAAGTTCACGGGCATTTTGCGCTAGAAATTGCCGAGCCAGCGTAATCTCCTCGTTGACCGTGCGCATCCGGATTTCAAGCGCTTCGCTCTCCATTCTTAGCAATCTGCCTGCTTCACCGAAGCGTGCTGCTTCTGCGCGGCTGTTGCGCATGAATAGTAACCAGATGACAGCAATCAATAGAGCCGGAATCGACCACGATGTGATCAACGCAACAATCCGTTCGTTTGCAAGACCCGCGCTAGCCTCAACGTAGTGGGTCCATCCGAAAAATACGCTCCAAGCAACAAAAACCGCGGCCAAAAGTGTCGGTATAACAAAAGCGCCCCAACGACGACGTGGCTGTTCATCGATATCCTCGTAAAAGGACTCTTCGGAGAGATATGCTTCAGTTTCCACCGTCTCCGAAACATAGTTGTCGGCATAATCAACATGTTCCGGGTTAACCCCCGAATCGCGTGATTCGTTTTGATTAGGCAAATGATGCGATAATCCGACGATCTTTGAATGGTTGGTCATGACAAATTGTTTACCACATTTTTTCTGCAGAGAAACGCAAAGTTAACCCTGCATATTTTATTAACATCGAATGTTTTTCGATCATGGCTCTTTTAACACAGCGCTGAAAGCCGCTGCGGGCGATGATGCTGCTTTAATTATTGAGCTGCGAGCATCACTGGTGGAAAGCGCGAAGCGTCAGATTAGCTTACTTTCACGGTCGCGCTGTGATGCCAATTGGCAATATACTAGCTGGCGGCTGAAGGGGTTAGCGGCAAGTTTTGACGCAACTCGTTTAATGATGCTGGCCGACGAGGCTGGTGACGGCGCTCCGGGTGACCCGGCAGTCATTAGAAAGCTCAACGACGCAGTTGCAGAAATCGAATCCTCCGACCTGCATTGACGGCTGAGTCGGAATTATCTGCTTGGCAAAGGTACCGCATTGTTCATATCGGGCGAATGCTTGCCCAGAAGAGATTAGAAAAACGACCTGCCGCGTTACTGTCGGTCGCTTCCGCTGCCGAGAGCAATGAGACTGCGCTGGAGACCATCGGTGGCAAGATGCTGCTTGAGCACCAAATTGCGGCCTTACGGCAGACTGGGATCACCCGATTCATAGTTGAAGTGGACGCCACCCCCGGCGCTTTGATCAGGCTTACCGACGAAATTCGGAAACTTGGGTGTACCTTGGATTTTGTTCGCTCCACCCAAGATTTGCAGGCTTCGGTGGCGGAGGACGAGCAAGTGCTTGTTCTCGCCGATGGCGTGTTCATTACGCCCGCTTTGGTTCTGTCTTTAATGAAAAACCCAGGACTGTTCGTCGCGACAGTTGACGATCGCGTTGAAAATGAAGTGTTCGAACGAATGGATATCAATACCCGGTGGGCCGGACTTGCACTGGTTGACAGTAGAACGATAGAATCACTCGGCGTCCTTCCGGACGGATGGAGCATGGCGTCTTCGTTGTTGCGTCAGGCGATGCGCGATAAGGTCGTGCAGTATATGTTGAAGCAACATCATGTGCAGTCAGGGGACG
>JBKJLZ010000210.1:0-4039 GCA_046596705.1 Sphingorhabdus sp.
GGCAGAAGCGGTGGTAATCTGCTACAGTGGAAGCCAAGCCGCCGCCGCCAGAGTTGAACGACCAGCCTTTGGTCCAGGCGCTGTCGACACCGTCGCCATCAAACTGTTTCATCTTGATATCGGCGTCAAAGGCGAAGCCAAGCGGTATACGTGACGCCTTTTCTGCTGGTACTTTGAAGAAAGTGTCACCCATGCCCAACGGAGCGAAGATATGCTCGCTGAAATAATCGGGGAGCGATTGGCCACTAATTCGCTCTATGATGATGCCGAGAACATCTGTAGAAACCGAGTAATTCCACTGGGTGCCAGGATCGAACTCAAGCGGGATTTGCGCGAGAGTATCGATAAAGCTTTGCGAGGTACTTTTGGTCCAGCTTTCGACATCGGTCTTGCGGTACGCCGCATCGATATTGCTGCGTTCCTGGAAGCTGTAGGTAAAACCGCTCGTGTGGCGCAGCAAATCGACGATCCGCATCGGCGAAGTGGGAGGACGCGACACGAACGGCACATTGCCTCCGCCTGCGACGAACACACCCAGTTTGGCAAATTCGGGGATATATTTGGCGACCGGATCGGTAAGTGCGACTTTGCCTTGCTCGACCAGTTGCATGAACGCCACCGAGGTAATTGGCTTGGTCATCGATGCAATGCGGAAGATTGCATCGTCGGTGACGCCCGAACTCCATTGCAGCGCGATGTCGTCGCCCCGTCCAACGAGCAACGACGCGAAGGGTAGCTTTCCGTTGTCGAGATAATGCGCCTGAATGAAATCGGTGATTCGAGTCAACCGGTCGGGAAGGAAACCTAGTTCGTCAGCACTCATACCGCAGTTTGTCCCGTCAATTGTCGTGTAACCGGGTGTGACGATGAAAGCCCGCCATCAACCGCGATGGCTTGACCGTTGACATAGCTTGCCTGGTCGCTGGCGAGGAACAGCGCAACATTGGCGAGCTCATCCGGCTGCGCCCCCCGGCGTAGCGGGTTAAGGCGGCCGATTTTCTCGGTCACGCCTTTTTCTTTGGCGTAATCGAATGTCGGCTTCGTCATGCCGGTTTCGGTGAGGCCGGGGCAAATCGCGTTGCAGCGGACATTGGTACCCGACAGTTGTTGAGCGCTGACCTTTGCCAAATTGATGACACCGGCTTTTGATGCCGAATAAGGCGGGCCGCCAGCACCTGAGCGGATGCCCGCAACGCTAGCGGTGAGGATGATCGAGCCGCCATTGCCCGCATCGGCCATGACCTTGCCTGCGTGCTTGACCATCAGCCAAGGCCCGATGAGGTTGACGCGCAGAACTTGAGTGAAATTCTCGACGGTGTTGTCAAAGATACCTTCCATACCGCCGGAAATCCCTGCGTTGGCAAAGGCGATGTCGAGTTGGCCGTGGAGTTCCAACGCTTTGGCAACGATCGCCGCAACATCGGCTTCCTCGCCCGCATCCATCTGCACAGCGGTCGCCGCCTCGCCGATCATGGCTGCTGTATCGTGAACGGAGGCGGCCATGTCGCCTAAAACGACCTTCGCACCTTCGGCTGCAAAACGGACAGCCGATGCGCGACCAATGCCCGAGCCTGCACCGGTGATGATGGCGACCTTGCCTGCCAATGCTCCGGTCATACGACTACGCCTCCATCTACAACGATTGTCTGTCCGGTCATAAAGCTGGAAGCGTCCGATGCAAGGAACACCGCCGCACCAGCAATCTCGCGCGGTTCGCCAATCCGGCCCAGCGCAGCGCCTGAAGTCGACGCTTTCAAATTCTCCGGATTTTCCCACAGCGCTTTGGCAAAATCGGTTTTGACCAAGCCCGGCGCTATCGAGTTGATCCGCACATTGTCTGGCCCATATTCGCGCGCCAGATTTTTGGTCATCTGGATGTCGGCGGCCTTGGTAATCGCATAGGCACCCAATATCGACGATCCCCGCAGGCCACCGATGGATGAGACAATTACGACTGAACCCGAATTGCGCGCAATCATTTCCGGCGCGACCATTTGGATCAGCCAGTGCTGCGATACGATATTATGATCAAGCGTCTTGCGCAGTTGCTCGTCGGTAATGGTCGCCATCGGGCCATAATGGGGGTTTGAAGCCGCGTTGCAGATGAGAACATCGACCTTGCCGAATGCCTTCCTCGTTTCATCGACCAGATTCTGCAAACTTTCCTTTGCTGACAAACTCGAGGCAATCGCAATCGCCGCACCTGGATGCTTGGCATTGATGCCAGCGGCGACATCTTCACACGGACCAATGTTACGGCTGGTGATCGCTACTTTAGCGCCATGATCGGCCATTTCCTCAGCAATAGCTTGACCGATCCCGCGTGAAGAACCGGTGATAATGGCGACCTTGCCAGTCAAATCGAACAGCGACATTTTACTCTCCTAATCCTCCCCGTTTGCGGGGAGGGGGACCATCCGAAGGATGGTGGAGGGGGCTCTCCACTCCAATAATGTGCTGGCGGAGAGCCCCCTCCGCCAGCCCTAAGGGCCGCCACCTCCCCGCAAGCGGGGAGGATTAGTTTATGCGCCTGCTTTTACTGCAAAACTCCAGGCCGCCTCGGCGAGCGGAAATACGCGGTCAGCCATGGCCTGCGCGTGTGCAGAACTGGCTGTGCCGTCGATTACACGTTTCTTGATGCCTTGGATGATCCCCGCCAGCCGAAAGAAATTGTAAGCGAAGTACCAGTTCATGTCTGGTACTCCGTCGCGGCCAGTGGCCGCGCAATAGCGGTCGGTCATCTCGTCCAGTTCGGGAATGCCCAGCGCGGCGCGGTCCAAGTCCATTACACCCGACCTGCCGCCATTTTCGGTAACCCAAGCCATTGCGACGTAAGTGAAATCGGCCAAAGGATCACCGAGCGTCGATAGCTCTCAGTCGAGCACCGCTGCGATTTTGGAATTCCCCGCTTCATAAATGAGGTTGTCGATGCGGTAATCGCCGTGGACCACACTGGTACGGGTCTGTTCAGGCAGCGTTCTGGGCAGCCATTCGATGAGCCGCTCCATCTCGGGCATATTCTCGGTTTCGGACGCGCGATATTGTTTGGTCCAGCGTTCGACCTGACGACCGAAATAATTGCCGGGCTTGCCGAAATCCGATAGCCCTGCGGCTTCGACGTCGATATTATGGAGCGCAGCCAGCGTATCAATCATCGCTTCATATGTGGCGCGGCGTTCGGCGGGGTTGGAACCGGGCATCGCGCCATCCCAGATCGTCCGGCCCTCGACCATGTCCATGATGTAGAACCAACTGCCGATGACGCTGTCGTCGGTACATAGACCGTAGGGCTTGGCAACCGGGAAGCCGGTTGGATGTAATCCAGCAATAACTTTGTATTCGCGGTGAACCGCGTGCGCGCTCGGTAGCAACACGCCCAAAGGCTTACGGCGAAGCACATAAGACCCGCTTTTGGCGTTCAGCCTGTAGGTCGGGTTCGACTGACCGCCAGCAAACTTTAGCGCCTTGACCGGGCCTTCAAAGCCTTCAACATTGACGGACATCCATTCAGCTAGCTTTGCCTCGTCGAGGATATCCGCGCCGGTCGGAGCGACGGTGCCGGTGAAGGCCTTTTGCGCGTCAATTGTCTCGGTCAAAACACTATTACCGAACGCGCAGCATCGCCGCGCTTCATCTGGTCGAAACCTTCATTGATGCGCTCAAGCGGTATCGTTTCCGAAATGATGCTGTCGAGATCGAGCAGTCCGCGCATGTAGAAATCGACGAGGCGCGGAATATCGACGGGGAAGCGATTCCCGCCCATGATTGCGCCTTGCAGTTTCTTGCCCGAGAGCAGTTCAATCGCCGAAAGCCCGACCGAATGCTGCAACGGCATCATGCCGAGGATCGTCGCCGTTCCGCCGCGTTTTAGCGACTTGACCGCAAGCTCGCCAGAGGCCGGTCGACCGACAGCTTCAATCGCATGATCGACGCCGCCTTTGCTGAGTTCGAGAATTTGCGCGGCGGCATCGTCGGCCATTGCGTCAACTGTGTCCGTTGCGCCCAACTTCATCGCGAGTGCGCGCTTTTCAGGGATCGG
>JBKJLZ010000163.1:0-4049 GCA_046596705.1 Sphingorhabdus sp.
CCAGTGTTCGTGCCAACGGGTCGGGAGCAGAGCTTTGCCGAACTCGATCCGGCGGAGAAGCACGCCATAAGCCACCGCGCCGACGCCTTTGCCAAGCTTGTTGCTGCGGTGTTTTGAAACTAAGCCCCGCCCCTTCAGGGGAGGGGTTGGGGTGGGGTTGGAAGTTCAATGAACACTACCGAAATGCAGGACGGACAGGCTCCACCCCCTACCTCTCCCCTAAAGGAGAGGGGGGAATACCCCCTCGCTCTTTACATTCATTGGCCATTTTGTGTTTCTAAATGCCCCTATTGTGACTTTAACAGCCATGTGCGCGAGAAGGTTGACCAGCAGGTGTGGACGGACGCCTTGCTTGCCGACATGGCCCATGAAGCGACGCTAATGCCCGGGCGTCAGTTATCGTCGATATTCTTTGGCGGCGGGACGCCTTCGTTAATGCCACCCGCAACGGTTGCCACACTCATCAATGCAGCTGAAAAGCATTGGGGCTTTACTGAAAACATTGAAATTACGCTGGAGGCCAATCCATCTTCGGTCGAAGCGGCGCGCTTTGCCGATTTGGCAGCAGCAGGCGTCAATCGGGTATCACTGGGCTTGCAATCACTTGACGATAAAGCCCTGGCCTTTCTTGGCCGCGCTCATTCAGTTGAGGAAAGCCTCTCCGCACTGGACGTCGCACAGGCAACGTTCGGGCGAGTTAACATTGATCTGATCTACGCCCGCCCGGACCAGACGGCGGCGGAGTGGGAGGGCGAACTCGCGCGCGCCATAGGTTTTGGTACCGGCCATTTGTCGCTCTATCAGCTGACTATCGAACCCGGCACGCGGTTCGCCACCTTGGTGCGTGAGGGGCAGTTTGTTCCCGCCGACGACGATGACGCGGCATCGTTATATGAACTGACTCAAGCAATAACATCAGCAGCGGGTCTTCCGGCATACGAAATCAGCAATCATGCCAGTAATGATCAGCAAAGCCGCCATAATTTGACCTATTGGCGATATTGGGACTATATCGGCATCGGCCCCGGGGCACACGGACGCAGGCTGAACAGCGCGACACAAAGGCACAAAAAACCGGAAAATTTTCTGTCTGGTTTGGAGCGCAACAATCACGGAATTATTACTGAAGAAATATTGGACTCCGAAACCAGAGCAATGGAAGCGCTGCTCATGGGGTTGCGCCTGGCAGAAGGCATCGACCTCAAGGAAATTGCGTCGCGCACCGGTGTTCCGCTTGATCAACTGGTCGACAGTCAGGCCATTGCGGGTATCGCAAAGCTTGGCCTTATCAGCCAGACAGGGAACCATCTGACGATAACCCCACAAGGCATGCCGTTGCTTGACGCAATCCTGCCGCAAATCGTCAAGGTCAGCTGTGCTCCTGCGAAGGCAGGAGCGCTGGAAGTGTAGCGCAATGCCGCAACCGCTCCTGCTTTCGCAGGAGCACAGATTGCTTTTGTACGGGCTGCCCGTAAACTAGCAGGCATGCCCGTCTTGATTGCAGAATATAATGCGTTTCTGACCGACAACCGCAGGATGTCGCCGCATAGCGTTCGCGCTTATCTGGCAACAGCGGAGAGGCTGATCGACTTTCTTGGCCTTCATTTGGGCGAGGCCGCAGACAGGCCGACGCTTGCCAAACTGACGGCTGCTGACTTGCGCGCATTTCTCGCACATCGTCGCGGTGATGGCCTCACCAACCGATCAACGGCACGCGAACTGTCGGCCATCCGCCACTTTCTGCGTTTCGCATTGGGCGACAATGCCACCTTACCGGTCCTCAAAGGCCCGCGCGTCCAGCGCAGCTTACCACGACCTGTAAGTCCCGACGATGTTATCGCGCTTGCTGACGACGCAGCGCGTGGGGCACGTGAAGGTTGGGTTGGTGCGCGCGACTGGGCGGTATTGCTCTTACTCTACGGAAGCGGACTGCGGGTGAGCGAAGCCACTCGATTGACTGGCGCAATATTGCCAATGGGGGCCACATTGCGGGTAACGGGTAAGCGCAATAAAACAAGAATAGTGCCGCTCCTAGATCAAGTTAAATCCGCAATCGAAGACTATATTTCGCTTTGTCCTTACCCACAAAGTCGCGATGAGCCGCTATTCCGAGGATCCCGCGGTGGCCCGCTTTCGCCAGCTCTAGTCCGCCGTGCGGTGCAAGGGGCTCGTGGGCGGCTAGGCTTGTCCGAACGCACCACTCCGCACGCACTTCGCCACAGCTTCGCGACGCATTTGCTGGCCGGTGGCGCTGATTTGCGGAGCTTGCAGGAACTTCTCGGCCATGCCAGCCTGTCATCAACGCAGATATACACTGCGGTCGATACCGCGATGTTACTCGACGAATATCAAAACGCCCATCCCCGGGCTTAACGCGTTGGATCCCAGCGCCAGAGCCGCCAGATATAGCCGACCACAATAAGCGCGATGATTGCCGTCGACAGCGGCCCCAATATTTTTTCCACATCGGCAAATTGCGAACCAAGCACATATCCCGCACCTGCCAGCGCTGCGCTCCATCCAGCTGTGCCTATTGCCGAGAATAGCAAAAACCGCCGGTGCGACATTTTGAAGATGCCAGCTGGGATCGAAATTAACGACCTAAAAGTTGGCAGCATCCGGGCGATCAAAACGATGATCGAGCCATGCTTGGCGAATAGCGCTTGCCCGCGTTCCACCTCTGTCCAATGCAGTGTGAGCCAACGTCCATGTTTCTCCAGGAAGCGCTGCAACCGGCCCTTGCCGAATTTAATCGCAAGCAAAAACCACAGATAATTGCCCAGCATTGCCCCTGCCGTGCCGCTGGCCACGACACCAGTTAGAGTCATAGTGCCGCGCGATGCCGCCACTCCGGCAACTGTCATGATAACTTCCGAAGGCACCGGTGGAAACACCGTTTCAAGAAACATCAGCAGCGCAACGCCCCAATAGCCGGTGTCATTCACCAGCTGAATAATCCATTGGTCCATTCTATTTCGCCAGCCGAGCCTCAATTGCGTTCCAGATCAGACCCGGCGTGTCGGTTTGATTAAACCGGTCGATCGCGATGATCCCCGTAGGCGAGGTCACATTGATTTCGGTCAGCCATTGGCCGCCGATGACGTCGATACCGACGAAGATAAGTCCCAATTCTTTCAGCCGAGGTCCCATTGCCGTGCAAATTTCCAGTTCGCGCGGGGTCAATTCGGTTGCCTCTGCGCTGCCGCCAACCGCCAGGTTTGAACGAAACTCGCCCTCGCCGGGCCGCCTGTTGATGGCTCCTGCAACTTCGCCGTCAATCAACACGATGCGTTTGTCGCCCTTCGCCACATCGGCGAGAAACGGCTGCACCATATGTGGCTCCGGCCAGGTCGTATTGAAAACTTCCATCAGCGCGCCAAGATTGTCGCCCTCTGCTGGCACACGAAAAATCGCCTTGCCGCCATTGCCGTGAAGCGGCTTGATCACGACCGCGCCGTGTTGTCTCTGGAATGCGCGGATTTCGTCTGCTGATCGGGTAATCAGCGTCGGTGGCATGAAACGGCGATAGTCCAGCACCATCACTTTTTCGGGCGCATTGCGCACACTTGCCGGATTGTTGACCACCAGTGTCTTGGCTTCGATCCGCTCTAGCAAGTGGGTCGCGGTAATGTAACCGACGTGAAACGGCGGATCTTGCCGCATCAGGACAACATCGATGTTCGAACCCAAGTCGATGCGCTTAGGTTCACCAAAGCGATAATGAGCACCTTCAACTCGCTGCAAATCAAAAACCGGATGGGCAAGTGCGGTCAGCCGGTCATGGGCATCTAGGGTTAGCGTGCCGACGTCATAATGCCAGACATCATACCCGCGCGTTTGCGCCGCTAGCATGAGTGCAAAGCTTGAGTCCCCTGCAATGTTGATACCGTCGATCGGGTCCATCTGGACTGCGACTTTGATGCTCATAGCTAACCCTTATCCATGCCAGACGTTGACCAGATGGCGCGGCATTCGCCACGGTGCAACCAATATCACATCGATGCGGACTTCATCGGTCCCCTTGTTATATTTGTGGACCAACGATTCAG
>JBKJLZ010000278.1:0-2859 GCA_046596705.1 Sphingorhabdus sp.
AGGTTGCGGCATCATTACGGCCGCAGCTTTGAAAGTTGCCAAGCCCAAACGAACGATCCGCTTGTTATGGGCTGGGGCCGAAGAAGTCGGCATTTGGGGCGGCAAGGATTATGCTGCAAAGCATGCGGAGGATAACCACTCGCTGGCAATGGAGTCGGATTTTGGCGCAGGCAAGGTTTGGGCGGTCGATTTTAACTTGCCCGAAAGTGCCAAACCTTTGCGCGACTCAATTGTGAGTGCGCTCGCGCCCTTAAGCGTTGTTCCGCGGCGGCAGGCCGCCGGTGGAGGAGCGGACGTTGGCGCTGTTATCGCTGCGCAAAAGCTTGGCATCGTTGATCTGCAACAGGACGGCACCAAATATTTCGATCTCCATCATACACCCGACGATACGCTGGACAAGATCGACAAGACCGAACTGAGGCAAAACGTTGCGGCTTGGGCGGCCACATTGCAGCTGCTTGCCAGCTATGAAGGCGAGTTAAAGCCGGAGACCAAACCGTGAAGTTCGGTTGGGCTGTCGTCAGCTTGGCGCTTTGCGGCTGTGTTGACGAGCCGACACCCAAGGACGCGGAAAATGCAGCAGCGAAGATCGATAGAAGCACGGCTGATGAAGCAATATTAAAGCAGCAACTTTCGATTGAAAAAGCCGCTGACGAGGCCGTCAAATTGATTGAAGCGGATGCGAAGGCAGAAATTGACGCGAACGTGGCAGGAACGGAGTAGTGACCGCGGCGTTATTCGACCAGCTTCGGCGGTGCTACTCCTACCTTATAAGTGATGGAAAAAGAGATTTAGCTTATGCGTATAGCAATGATTGGGTCTGGCTATGTTGGTTTGGTATCCGGCGCCTGCTTTGCCGATTTCGGCCATGAAGTTGTGTGCGTCGACAAAGACGAAAGCAAAATCGACGCGTTGCTGAATGGTCGAATTCCGATTTTTGAACCAGGTCTTGATCAGCTGGTGGCGACTAACGTCAAATCGGGGCGGTTGCGGTTCACTACCGATCTCGCTGAAGGTATTAAGGGAGCCGAGGCGATCTTTATCGCCGTCGGCACGCCCTCGCGCCGCGGTGACGGGCATGCCGACCTAAGTTATGTCTATGCCGCAGCTGAAGAAATTGCTTCAGCAATCGATGGGTTTGCCGTGGTCGTCAATAAATCCACTGTTCCTGTAGGGACAGGCGACGAGGTAGAGCGGATCATCCGCGAGGCAAACCCCGATGCCGATTTCGCTGTTGTCTCGAACCCGGAATTTTTGCGTGAAGGTGCAGCAATTGACGACTTCAAGCGACCTGACCGGATTGTAATTGGAAGCGATGACAAGCGTGCGCTTGAAGTCATGCGTCAGGTTTACCGGCCTTTATATCTAAACAAATCGCCGATCGTAGAAATGAGCCGGCGCGGTGCCGAACTGACAAAATATGCGGGCAACGCGTTTCTCGCGACGAAAATAACCTTCATCAACGAAATTGCCGATCTTTGTGAAAAGGTTGGAGCCGACGTGCAAGAAGTCGCGCGTGGGATTGGTCTGGATGGCCGTATCGGCAGCAAATTTCTGCATGCTGGGCCGGGCTATGGCGGGTCTTGCTTTCCTAAGGACACATTGGCGCTGCTAAAAACTGCGCAGGATTATGAAGCACCCCAGCGCATCGTAGAGGCCGTGGTTGCGGTCAATGACAACCGCAAGCGTGCAATGGGGCGGAAAGTAATAGCGGCCGTAGGAGGTGATGCTCGGGGCAAAACGATTGCTATATTGGGGCTGACATTCAAACCCAATACCGACGATATGCGCGATAGTCCGGCGATAGCGGTGATCCAGACTTTGCAGGATGCGGGCGCAAATATTCGGGCCTTTGACCCGGAAGGAACTGAACAAGCGAAAAAAGTGCTGGACAATGTCATCTATTGCGACGGCGCGTACCAGGCCATCGAAGGCTCGGACGCAGTTGTGATCGTCACAGAATGGGATGCATTCCGCGCCCTCGATCTGGCAAAGATCAAAAGCCTGCTGTCGCAACCGATATTTGTCGATCTGCGCAACGTGTACCCGCCGGAAATGATCGAGGCCGCTGGTTTTGCCTATCACGGAGTAGGCCGTTAAAATGCCCTCCCCGATCATAGTAACGGGGGCAGCAGGCTTCATTGGTCATGCGGTTTCACACCGCTTGCTGGAACGCGGCGAAAACGTAATCGGTGTCGATATCGTCAATGATTATTACGACCCGTCGTTGAAAGAGGCGCGACTGGCGACGTTCAAAGACCAAAAGGCGTTTTCCTTCCAGCGCTTGGACATCGCCGACACAGAGAAAATGGCTGCATTGGTGCTCGACAACGGGGTCAAGCGGGTAGTTCATTTGGCGGCGCAAGCCGGAGTTCGCTACAGCCTTGAAAATCCTTTCGCTTACGAACGTTCCAACTTGGCCGGACATTTGTCGGTAATGGAGGCTTGCCGCTACGCCGAAGATTTCGAGCATTTAGTTTATGCATCATCAAGCTCGGTCTACGGTGACAAGCCGATCGGTGGCGATGGATTTACCGAAGATGATCCCGCCATCAATCCGGTATCATTATACGCCGCGACGAAGCGTGCCTGCGAATTAATGAGCCAATCCTACGCAAGCCTGTTCGGATTTCCCCAGACCGGGTTGCGTTTCTTCACGGTCTACGGACCATGGGGCCGCCCCGATATGGCCTATTTCTCGTTTACCAAAAAAATCCTCAACGGTGAACCGATCGAAGTTTACGGCGAGGGCAAAATGGCGCGCGACTTCACCTACATCGATGATATCGTCGATGGGATAATTGGCGCTCTCGACAACGCTCCAGCCAACGGCGAGCACCGTATACTAAACATCGGCGA
>JBKJLZ010000327.1:0-3978 GCA_046596705.1 Sphingorhabdus sp.
AAGCTTGGCTATGATCCCTATTATTGGGATCTTGGCCGTAATCTCGGCCACAAAGCCGTCGGGCAAGAAGGCGAAAAGATGATCGCCCGGCTCGATGAAATTCACTCCAAGACCGGTCGGAAAGTTAGCTTGATCGGCTGGTCGTTGGGTGGGTCGTTCGCTCGCATGCTGTCGCGTCGCCGCCCCGATCTGGTGCGACAAATCATTTCCTTGGGTTCGCCAATTACCGGTACGCCGAAATCGACCAACGCATGGCGCGCATATCAATATGTGACTGGCAAAAAGCTCGACGACCCGCAAATGAAGGCGCAGGTCAGTGAAGGCCATGATGTGCCGCCGGTGCCATCGACTGCGATCTTTTCGCGTAGCGACGGCATCGTCGCCTGGCAGAACTCCCGCGAGCCCAGATCCGACACTACTGACAATATAGAGGTGCGCGGCAGCCATTGCGGACTTGGCGCCAATCCTGCGGTATTGTGGGCAATTGCCGACCGTTTGGCATTGGCGGAAAACGGTTGGAAGCCATTCGAGCGGACGGGTGCACGGGCGCTAGTGTACCCTTCTTCCGGACATTGAATTCAGCCTGATTTCTTCGCCTTTGCTATTTTTGTTTTGGCCTTTTTCGCCGGTGCTCTCTTTGCAGACGCGCCTTCTGATTTTGCCTTGGGTTCGGTCCAATCGGCGTCGCGCAACACTTCGAATGAACGTTGCAGGCATGCTGAATACACCGCCGGATCCGGCATGATTGCGCGATCGCTAGTAAACGAAATAGCGATTTCCGGACCGTAGCTGTATATTGTGTTTATCAGGCCCATGCCATCAAACACGGGCCCCGTTCCCATCATCCGTACTAACTTGGCGCCAGCGAAATATAGCGGTACGCGCGGGCCGGGGACGTTTGTGGCCACGCAATTGAATGCAGGTGAATGCATATTGGCGACGCCCAGTCTTGTATACAGCCTGGCGGCAAGTCCCGACAGCGCGGCGGGCATAAACTGGCTGTAATCGGTCAATGTCCGGGCCCCGACCGCGTTCGTCATTGCTTTGGAATTTTTCACTTCTTTATGAATGAACTTCAAACGCTCCACTGGATCGGCGATATGTGTGCCAAGCTGGACAGTCATCGCCGACACCAGATTACCAAGTGCTTCCTTTTCGCCCTCGGCTCTGACCGAAATCGGCGCCATTGCCGTAAGGCTAGGCTTGGGCAACGCGTCACGGCCTAACAAATATTCGCGCATTGCACCGCCGATGATTGCGAGAATGACGTCGTTGACTGTCGCGCCGTCTATGTTTTCCTTGATCGCGCGAATTTCCGCCAGCTGGAACACCACGCCATCCCACACGCGGTGCGGCCCGACCTTGCCGCCGAAAATACTTTGCGGAGCCATCTTAGCGGACTTTAAGGAAACGCCTCCGCCTGCGACCTCTTTGCTCAAACGGGCAATCCCCGGCACTGTGTTGGCGACCGTTTTGGCAAACTTCAAAGGCTGAGTAACCGAAGTAAACCATGTCCGCATGAGCATTTCGGCCAACTTCGGATCTTGCTCGGGTTTCCAGGAAGACGGTGGCACTTCCGATACGGGTTTTGCCTCGAGGTCATGCACCGATGCGCTCAGTTCGACGCCGGACATGCCATCGATTGCCGCATGATGAACTTTGGATACCAATGCAAAGCTGCCTTTGGGAATACCGGGAATATTGTCGAGACCTTCGACAATGTTGAATTCCCACAATGGCTTGGTCATATCCATTCCGCGTGCGTGCAGTCGCGCGACCTGAATGCATAATTGCCGCCAGTCGCCTGGCTGCGGCAGGGCAACATGCCGGACATGATATTCAAGGTCGAAACTGGCGTCTTCGACCCAGTAAGGATGGTCGAGATCGAACGGGACGCGCACCAGCTTCTGGCGGAAGCTGCGAGCTTTATCGAGGCGACCTTCGATGTGGCGAAGGATATCTTTGAAACGGACAAACCCGCCGGGCGCCGTCGAGGGATCGTAGATCGCCACCGAGCCGATATGCATCGGCGTATTAGGCGTTTCCATATAGACGAAGCTCGCGTCTTGCCCGCTTAGCTGCTCCATTATTCTCTCCCTGTCCCGTTTTTTTGCAGCCTAACGCGACTTTTATATGTTTGCGAGTCCTAAGCTTTGCGCGCCTGCATCGCGATCAGCAGGCCGATCATGGCTAGTATCGCGCCCCCAATTGCTAGCGATGACCATTTGTAATCTTCAAAGACCGTCGATAGCGCCATCGCAACGACTGGCACGAAAACGCTGGTATACGCGGCTTTGCCAGGCCCGATTTCACGGATCAGCCCGAAATATAGCGGGAATGTAACAACCGAACCGATCAACCCGAGATAAAGCACCCCCGCGAGATATGCGCCTCGCATTTCGATTACCGGCGGGCCATAAGTGAAATACGCCAACACCGCGTTCCCCAATGCCCCCCACATCATCGACCAAGCCAGGATGCTTACGACGGGAAACCGGGTCACCTTGTCGGACGCCTGGACCACGTTCGAAACCGACGCGCACATAACACCCAACAGCGTTAATCCAGTGCCAACCAGCACTTGCTCGCCGCCAACCGGTGCAACCCGGTATTCGCGGAGGATGAGCAAGGACACGCCGACCGTAGCAATCGCGGAACCAAGCCAAAATGAGCGAGCGACTTTACGGCCAAGCCACCAGTGACCAAGAAGCGCATTGGGCATGATCAGCAGGGCAAACAAAACTGCCACCAATCCCGACGTGATGTGATGCTCGGCTGCATATACGAAGTTGAAGTTGAGCGCGAATTGCAACCCACCCAGTAGCATCGCCCAGCGCTGACCATTTCGGTCGAGCCTGAGCCGCAATTTCATGACCCTTGCGAGAATGAACATGCCAATCGCGGCGACGATGAAGCGGTAACATACCGACCATATCGATGGCACCACGTTGATTTGGTCGCGGATGACGAGCCATGTCGATCCCCAGATGAGCGATACCAAAAGAAACGGCAATAATATGCGCGGGGTAAACAAGCCGGGCTCGGCCTGCGCTTCGGCCTGAGCCATGCTCACAAAGCCGTGATCGCGTGCGCCAGTGGGATGACCTCATCTGCCGTATGATGCCAACTTGTCACCAGGCGCGCGGCACCTTTTCCCCAATCGTAAAAGTCGAAGCCTTGGCAGCGTAGGGTGGCGGCCTCTTGCGGCGTTAGCCTAATGAAAATCTCGTTCGCTTGCACTGGGTAGATCAGGCGTTCCGTTGCAGCATCGCCAATAATGCGCGCCGCATCATTGGCTGCGCGCGCATTGTTGAGCCATAGATCGCCGTCCAGCATGGCTAGCAATTGTACCGCCAAAAACCGGCCCTTGCTGAGCAAATGTCCGGCGCGCTTGCGGCGATAGCGCGCTGCATCGGCCATATCGGGATCGAAATAAATCAACGCCTCTGCGCCCATGCCGCCATTTTTGGCAAAGCCGAAACTCAGAGCATCTACACCTGCACTTATGGTGACGTCGGCAGGCGAGCAGCCAACCGCCGCGACTGCATTGCCGAAACGCGCGCCGTCCATGTGAAAGCCTAGGCCATGCTGTTTGCAAAGCTGTCCCAGCACGGCGACCTCGGCTGGAGAATAAACAAGCCCGTATTCAGTAGCATTGGTAATCGACAGCGCTGCAGCTTGCACTTGATGTACATCGTCACGGATCGAGCCTAAGAGTGCTGAGATCGTCTCCGATTCGACTTTGGCACCATCACCTTCGATCAGCATCAGTTTCGAGCCACCAGTGTAGAATCCGGGCGCGCCGCATTCATCGACTTCGATATGCGCTTCGCGGTGGCAGATTATGCCTTGGTGCGGCTGAACAAGCGAGGTGAGCGCAAGGCAGTTTGCCGCAGTTCCCGTCGCAACCCATAAAACGGCGACTTCATGGTTGAAAACTTCCGAAAATACGGCGTCCAGTTTTTGGCTCGACGCGTC
>JBKJLZ010000203.1:0-9497 GCA_046596705.1 Sphingorhabdus sp.
TCAGGGAAGTTGGCGTCAATGACGGGATTTTGCACAATAGGAGCATCAGTCGGGGCGAGGGGTTGTGGCATTGCGCTCACACAGCCGCCAAGCAACATCAGGCTAAGGGATCCAAGAACAGCGGCTTTTTTCATTAAAATTGCTCCGTTTCGTTGGTGGTGCCGAAGCGCCATATGATCGTATTCGAATAGGTCTCGCCGGGGTTCAGCTTTATGGAATGGAATGCCGGCTGGTTAGGGGCATCGGGAAATTGCTGCGGCTCAAGGGCGATGGCGTCGCCCATGCGGTAGAACTTACCAGCCTTGCCGGTGGTTGTTCCGTCAAAGAAATTACCCGAATAGAATTGCAAACCCGGTTGGTTCGATAGCAGGGTCATCGTTCGGCCCGATCGTCGGTCTTCGAGATAAGCCACCGGACGCGGCGTGTCGGTCGGCTGATCAGAAATTATCCAGTTGTGATCATAGCCGCTTCCAAAACTGATTTGCTGATCCGTTGCGTCTCGCACGTGTGCATGGATGGACAGGGGGGCTCTGAAATCAAATGCGCTGTTTTCGACGCTGCGTTGCTCGCCTGTAGGGATTAGTTCAGAATTGACCGGCAAATAGCGATCAGCATGGATTGTCAGCATATGATCCATCGCATCATGCTCACAACCGTCACCGCCCAGGTTCCAATAGGCGTGGTTCGATAGGTTGACGACAGTCGGCGCGTCGGTTGTGGCGTGGTACTCAACAGTCAGGGCGTTGCTTCGGTCGAGCGCATATCTGGCTGTAACGGTAAGCGTTCCTGGATAGCCTTGATCACCGTCGCTGCTGACCAATTGTAATGTCACAGACAGATCATCGTCGCCGATATCTATTATTTCCCAGTTCACTTTGTCAAAACCTTGGTCCCCGCCGTGAAGCGAATTTGCACCGTCATTGGATGGCACGCGATATTCCCTGCCATTCATCGTGAAACGCGATTTGGCGATGCGGTTGGCCACACGGCCAACGGTCGATCCAAAAAACTGAGGCCGTTCAACATATTCATCGAGCGAGGCGTAGCCAGCTGTGACGTCTGCAAAGCTTCCGTTCATGTCGGGTACGCTAACCGACTGGATCGAAGCACCATAAGTGATGATGCGTACCGACATGCCGTTAGCGTTTGTAAGGGTTACCACCCCGACAACATCGCCATTGGCTAAAGTGCCGAAGACTTCTTTGAAAGCGCCAGAATGAATCAATACTATCCCCTTTTCGTTTAACATGATTTATATGATAAAAGGGTCGAAGCAACAAAAAGCGGTAATTCTGCCGAACTGCAGATGATATGGAGATGCTGTGAAAAAAGCTGGTTTTTTAGCGCTAGGAATGTTGGCGGTTGCTGCGCATGCTTCCGCTCCGACAGAGCCGACTTTCATTCCTGCTTTTACTACCGACTTTCCTGATCCGTTCGTTTTGCCCTGGGGCGGTGGATATTTTGCCTATGCGACTAATGCGAAGGGATTTGCCGCAAATGTCCAGATGGCAACATCGCGTGACCTGAAGAGCTGGGCGCCGGTAAAGGCCGGAAAGCGCTTGCACGATGCACTGCCGAAGCTTCCAAAATGGGCCGCACCTGGGCGCACCTGGGCGCCGGAAGTGCTTCGCACCGGCAACAGCTATGTGCTTTACTTCACCGCGCAGGAGCGCAAGAGCGGCTTGCAGTGCGTTGGCGTTGCGCTGTCGGCTAGCGATCCGCGGGGTCCATTCGTTCCCCAGGGAGACGCGCCCCTGGTATGCCAGCGCAACGAGGGTGGGACTATCGATGCCAGCCCGTTTCGCGATTCAGATGGCTCACTATATTTGTTGTACAAGAGCGATGGCAATAACCCCCGCTTCCTTCGGCCGTCCCGCATTTTCACGCAAAAACTGTCCGCCGATGGTCTGTCATTGACGGGTAAGGCAACCGAACTCATTCGTAACGACCAGCATTGGGAATGGCGCGTCGTCGAATCACCGACCATGTTGCGCGACCCACAAGGCCGCTATGTCCTCCTCTTTTCAGCGAATCATTTTGGTTGGGAGGCCGACCAGCGATTGTCGAACTATGCAATGGGCTATGCGCACTGCGAAACCGTAACCGGCCCTTGCGTCAAGGCGGCAGAAAATCCCATATTAAAAAGCTATAATTCGCCTGAAAAAGGCTGCCTGAGCGGCCCCGGACATCAAACCGTGTTCACCGTTAACACGCAGCCCTATGTTGTTTTCCACGCATGGGCCGCGACCGCAAAGTGCCGCCTAGCCGAGCAAAGCCGGTATATGTATGTTGCGCCGCTCGAATGGCGGGATGGCGTTCCAGTGGTTGCGAAAAGCTTGCGATAGAATTTAACAGGGACTATCTCCGATTGGGAAATGTCCCTGTTATTTCATGCATTTATCGTTCGCCACCTATGCGGAAACGAACACCTACCGAATAGGTGGTTTCTTCGTAGCGCTGGAAGCGGACGAACTCTGCCCGTTCGGCGCCATTGCGCGCCGAGCTGAGATCCTGCTCGAATGGCTTGTTCAAGATGTTCGTCCAATCGGCAAATAAGGTTGCACGTGGATGAAAATTGAGGTTGAGTGACAGATCCAGTCGCCCAGGATAGCGAGCGGTTTCGGAATAATAATCTTCGATAGTACCGTTTCGTCGGCGACGCGGCTGCACAGTCTCAATTGATGGTCCGCGCTTGAAATAAGACATGCGCGCAGACAGCGGGCCTTTTTCGAACAATCCGGTGAGCAGATAACTCCATTTTGACACGCCGTTAATCCTGTCGCGGGTTACATCTCCCGACACTGGAGCACGATCGAAGAAATCAGTTTTGGCGTCTATCCGCGTGTAGTTCCCCTGTATTCCGAAACCGTCGAAGGGTGATGGGAGGAAATCGAAAAAAGTCTGCGCTTGAAACTCGAGCCCGTCAATGCGTCCAGCGCCCGTATTGAACGGCTGGGTAATTCGCAGCGCGCCGAGAGTCGGGTCTGTAAAGCGGGTCTCGCGAGTCTGGATAAACCCTTGCAGATTACGTCGGAACGCTGCCACTGAAGCAAAACCAGTGCGGCTGAAATAATATTCGAGGCTCACATCGAAATTGTCCGAAGTGAACGGCTGAAGAAATGGGTTGCCGCTAAAGCCGGAGCGGAAGGTGCCGCCGGCACCGCCCCCGTCTGGCTGCGGTGCACCAAGCGTCCCGGGGGCGAGGTCGGCAAAATTCGGCCGCGTCCGTGTCTCTGCAAAGGACAGGCGCAGCTGCAGCTCGGGCATGATCCGCCAACGCAGGCTGGCGTTGGGGAGATAGTCGGTATACTCATTGGGTTCGCCGAAGCCGGGGATATTGGTCGGTACGCCGCCGACCACCTGCGTTTCGGTCTTCACGGCGCGGATGCCCACGGTCGCATCGATTGTATCATCGATTCCAACGTTAAGCTGGGCATAGCCGGCCATCGTCTTCTCGTCCGCATCGAACAGCCGGTTCGGGGTGATTGGCGTTGTGGTATAGGGCAAACCAAAGCAGCAACCGGGGTTCTGCGCGATCACGAACTGCCGTAGCGCTACAATATTTTTGCGAATACTTGCATAGGTTGGCGCGACAAAGCCCCGTGTCTGGTCGATATTGGCACCCCGAAAGCCCGGATTGCTTGACCTGAATTCTAGTGGCAATGCAGCGGCTGGCGTGTTTACCCCTGCAAAGCGGTTGGCGAATTCACGAAAGGCCGTTCGATCAACATAGCGAATTCCTGCCGAGAAAGTTCGCAGAAAATCGACTTCCGAAAATGTATAGGTTGCATCAAGCCGCGCCTGCCAGTCTTTGCCGACTGCACGCTGATTTTCTTCATAAAGGCCACCGAAGCGGTAACTTGCCGGATCGAACAGATCGACGCCACTGACTCTGAACGATGGTCTGTCGAGATCGAAATTGACGGTACGCGGTCCTGGAATGAAACGGTCGACCGACTCGGTTGAACCGCGGAACGTGGTATCGGTGCGTGCGATGTCGAGCGAGATTTTGAGCGGACCGTTCTCGTAATTTGCCCCGCCCGCAAATTGATAGGTGTCGGTCTTGTTGTAGGTACCGCCCTGGAAGGTGAAAATATCGCCGCCGGGATTGACCACTGTCCCTGACCGCAAAAGGTTGCTGCCGTCGCGGTAGACGAGGTTAGAATAGCTTGCGCCGCCAAACAATGGTACTGCAAGAAGCCGGTCGTCGACCTTGTTACGGAAACCCTGATATAGCCCCTCAGCATAGATTTCGAGAGTATCGGATGGTCGCCATTGAAGCGCGACGTTGGCTGACGGGCGAACGCGGTTACCCGAGCGGTAGAATAACCGCTGGATATCGGGAAAACGGGTAACGCGGCCATTGATGTTAGGATCGGCCACGAAGTCGGTGTTGGACGGTTCGCTGTCGAGATATTGCATCTCGGTCACTGATCCGTTTATCAATATGCCGATCTCGCCGATGCCAGTATCCCAGCGGTTGGTGACGAGCAGGTTGACGTTGGGGGTCAACTTTCGGCCTTGGCGAGTGTACAGTCCCCAAGCCGAGCCTGAAAGTTCAAAGCCCTTAAAATCGAATGGGCGGCGCGAGCGGACGTTGACGAGTCCTGCAAGTCCGGGCTCGACCAGATTCGCTGTCGAAGTCTTAAATACTTCGAGCGCTGAAATGTTCGACGAAGGGAAATCTTGCAGCGCGACGACGCGAGTTTCTGCAGTAAAAATTTCACGGCCATTATAGGTCGTCGTAAAATCCGGCAGCCCGCGTACGAGCACGCGGCTCGCTTCACCGCCAACCCGGATAACCTGGACGCCGGGAATACGTGCGGAAGTTTCAGCAACCGACAGGTCGGGCAGCTTGCCTATATCATCAGCGACAACAGCATCGATAATCTGGGTAGCGTTGCGCTTGATGTTGCGTGTTGATTCGAGCGATTGGCGGATACCGGTGACGACAATGGCGTCTTCTTCAGCCTCGGCAACTTCTTCCGCAGGTGCTGCATCCTGCGCAAAAGCTGCGGTAGCTGACATTGAAACCACGGCCAGCGAGACCGTGCAGCGAGCGATTGTTTTAAAGCGCATTGATATCCATCCCCTTTTACCGACCGCTATCGCGGCTCTCATCCGTCCGACATAAACGAAGTTGATAATCCGGATCAAGTCATTTATATGATATATACGATAAGCTGGAACCGTGTGACATTTTTGCCGTCACCATTCGGCAAGGCTGCCGTCAGCATGACGCCAGACAGGGTTGCGCCACCGATGGCGATTCTTATCTGCCTCGCGCACTTTTACTTCGTCGATTTCAATTCCCAGACCTGAACCTTGTGGAATGGGCAGAAAGCCATCGACAGGTGTCAAAACTTCCGGATTGAGGCAGAAGCTGTGTAAATCGTGGGTCTCATTATAATGAATGCCAAGCGACATTTCCTGAATTATCACATTGGGCGTGCAAGCGGCCAGTTGCAGACAAGCACCGAGCGCTAGTGGTCCAAGCGGGCAGTGCGGCGCCACCGCGACGTCGTAGCTTTCGGCCATCGCCGCGATTTTTCGGCACTCGGTTAGCCCGCCTGCATGGCTTAAGTCGGGCTGGATGATGTCAACCGCGCCGCTAGCCAAGAAGGGTTTGAAATCCCAGCGCGAATAAAGCCGTTCGCCCACCGCGATCGGCGTGCTGACCAACCCTGCAAGTTGCGCCAATGCCTCGGGGTTTTCGGACAAGATCGGTTCTTCGATAAACAACAGACCGAGCGGCTCCAGCAGCTTGGCTAGTTGTTTTGCCATAGGGCGGTGGACGCGGCCGTGAAAGTCGACGCCGACGTCAAGACCCTCGCTCTGTGCTGCTAGGACGCGGTCCACGACCTCGTCGAGCTTTGGCGCGACCAGATAATCGATTTCCGAAGTGGCGTTCATCTTAACCGCTGAAAAGCCCTGTTCGCGCCGCAACCGGGCAGCAGTTCCGATGTCGTCGGGCCGGTCGCCGCCGATCCACGCATAAGCACGCACCTTGTCGCGGACGCGGCCACCCAGCATTTCCCAGGCCGGCAAACCATAATGTTTACCTTTCAAATCCCACAATGCCTGGTCGAGCCCCGCAATCGCTGACATCAGCACCGGGCCGCCGCGGTAAAACCCACCACGATATCCGACTTGCCATATATCCTCGATTTGGCGGGGATCAGAGCCGATGAAACGATCACGAAACGAATCAAGCGCGCCATCGACCGCTTCGGCATGCCCCTCAAGACTTGCTTCCCCCCAACCGACAGCACCGTTGTCGGCTTCGACCCGAACAAAGAGCCATCGCGGCGGAACATGGAATGTTTCGATACGGACAATTTTCATTAATAAGCGCTCTGTCGGACAGCGTTAAACATGCGTTGCACATTTATATGATAATACATATAATGCAACAGCGAGCAGGCATTTGCTCCGTCGGTGTCGGCGCATCGCGAGACCTGGGATCAGAATGGAAAGGGTCGCGGTGACTTGGCGCGAGAATTACATTGCAGTCGATTGGGGCACGACCAATCGGCGCGCTTGGCTGATTGGCGAAGATGGTGCAATCGTTGAAGAGTTCGCCGATCAATGTGGCTTGATTGCAGTTCCAGAAAACGGGTTCGGGGAGGCGGTTGCCGAAATCCGCGAGAGACTTGGACAATGGCCGATGCTCTTAGGTGGAATGGTCGGCTCTGACAGGGGTTGGCGCAACGTGCCTTATGTGCGCTGTCCTACAGGCGTGAAAACACTGGCTCGGAGCATCATGTGGATCGATCCTTACTTTACGGGGATCGTTCCCGGAGTGAGCCAGATCGAAGGTCATGCCGATGTTATGCGCGGCGAAGAGGTGCAGGCTTTAGGCGCTCTCTCAGGTGGCCTTGTTTCGCCTGACGCGCTCCTCTGCCACCCCGGCACCCATACCAAATGGATTCGGCTGAAAGGGGGCCAGATTACCGAATTTCAAACGGTCATGACCGGCGAGATATTCGATTTGCTGCGCAACAATAGTCTGCTGGCCGCGCAGATGCAGGCGAAGGTAACGGACGGCGTTTCCTTTCATGCAGGGTTGGACGAGGCCTTCAAAGGCGCGTCGCCGCTGGCGTCTTTGTTTACAATAAGGGCGCAGCATTTGCTGCTTCCCGATGCCGTCGAAGGCGCATCGTTCGCTAGCGGCGTTTTAATCGGAAGCGATGCTGCAGCCGGATTGAAATGGGCCAGTGAGCACGCAGAAGTCGCGGTGGTCGGTCTCGCTGACCTTTGCCAATTATATGCGAAGGCGATCGCATATGCCGGTTTTGAAAGTAATATCATCGATGGCAACCAAGCGTTCCTTTCTGGTATCCGCGCGATCGCAAGTCATTTAGAAGCAGGATCAGATCATTGACTGCCAACAAAGAAATATTCAGTCGCCACCTCGCCGAATGCCCGATCATCGCGATCTTGCGCGGCATAACCCCCGACGAGGTCGTGCCGGTAGGTCGCGCGTTAATCTCTGCCGGTATTCGAATAATAGAAATCCCGCTGAACTCGCCCGAGCCGTTCGAGAGTATAAATCGTTTGGTACAAGCGGTCGGCGATCAGGCATTGATCGGCGCGGGAACTGTTCTGACCGTAGATGACGTAACGAATGTCAAAGCTGCAGGCGGGCAGTTAGTCGTTTCGCCCAACACCAATGTTAAGGTCATCACTGCGACGGTTGATATGGGGATGGTTTCGGCCCCTGGCTATTTCAGTCCGAGTGAGGCGTTCGCCGCAATCGAGGCTGGCGCGCATGCCATCAAACTATTCCCTGCTGAAGCGGCTTCGCCAGCCGTGCTCAAGGCGCAACGCGCGGTACTGCCACCGCAATTTCCTGTGCTGGTCGTTGGCGGCGTAAAGGTCGATGACGTTTCATCATGGCTGGCGGCAGGCGCAAGCGGTTTCGGTCTTGGAAGCGCACTCTATCGCCCTGGGCAACTCGCATCTGATGTTTATGATCAAGCGCTGCGTTTTGTAGACGCGCTGGCGCAGCGAGATGCTGAATGACCATTCGAACTGCGCTGGTGGGCTTTGGAAAAATTGCGCGCGACGAGCATCTTCCGGCAATTTTGAACAATGATGACTTCGAACTGGCGGCTGTGGTTGGCCACGGCGAATTGGCCGATGTCTCGTATCCGGTGTTCAAGAATGTCGGTGAAATGTTGGCCTCGATGCCAGGCCAAATCGACGCTGTCGCGATCTGCACCCCACCAGCGCCACGCTTCGCTATCGCCTGTGAAATCATTGCGGCCGGTATTCCTTTATTGCTGGAGAAGCCGCCGACGGTGACATTGGGTGAGCTGGACGCCCTGATTCACCTTGCCGATGCACAAGGCACCTCCCTATTTGCCGCATGGCATTCGCAATATGCAGCAGGTGTGGAACGTGCCGCCGAAGCTTTGGCCAATGAAAATATCGCGCGCATATCGATGGTTTGGCGCGAAGATGTGCGAAAATTTCATGCCGGACAGCAATGGATTTGGCAGGCGGGTGGGTTCGGCGTATTCGACCCTGGTATTAATGGATTATCTATCCTGACGCGTATTGTTGATGAACCGCTGTTGGTGCGTGACGCGACATTGTTATTTCCGGGTAACCGGCAAACGCCGATTGCAGCGGAACTTAACTTTCATGGTCGGGACAGCAAAGCTGTTATGGATTGGAGAGGCAGCGGCGATGAGGAATGGTCGGTACTTGTCCAAACAACGTCGGGTAAATCCGTGCATTTAAGGCACGGCGGCGCAGAACTGACAATCAATGGCAAACCACAAGCCCTCGATCCGCATGACGAGTACAAGTCCATATACAAGGAATTCTCGAAACTTGTGACGACACGCCGCAGCAATATCGACCGCGAACCACTGCGTATAGTGGCCGACAGCTTCCTCACAGCAAAACGCAAGATGGTTGAAGATTTTGTCTGATTTCGCGTCTAGATATCAGCACGCAACCTGTCATTCAGGTCTTGGGGGCGGTTAGATGATTGAACTATCGGGTTTGAATGAACCGAGTGGAATGGGCCGAAACCTGACCTATGGCATGCTCGACATGCTGGGTAAGGCGATTGTCACCGGGCAGTATGACGATCGGCCTTTTCCGACCGAAGCAGATTTGGCGAAGCAATATGACGTTAGCCGTTCGGTAGTTCGAGAAGCAGTGAAGATGCTCGGCGCCAAAGGACTGCTCACTGCGCGACCACGAAAAGGGACGACCGTTCAAGCGACTCGTCATTGGAACCTTTTCGATATCGACGTCCTGCGGTGGCTGCTTGACCGGAAATTTTCGCTTATTTTGCTGCGTCAGTTTACTGAATTGAGGGAGGCGATCGAACCAGCGGCCGCGGCACTGGCGGCTAGCGCCCATACCCCCGAAGGCCTGACCGCGATCGAGGCAGGCTATGACCGGATGGCAGCTGCTGAGCGCGATGAGGATGATCCCCTTGAGGCCGATATCGCATTTCACATTGCGATCTTGCAGGC
>JBKJLZ010000249.1:0-7726 GCA_046596705.1 Sphingorhabdus sp.
GGTGACAGCCGAAGATTTCCGCAACCGTGACAAACGCGAAGCATATTTGGCGGCAATGGCGGATATGTTCGCGCGAACCGACACACGCTGGGCGCCGTGGACGGTGATTGACGGTAACAACCAGAAATCGGCGCGGATTACAGTACTGGAGCATGTGGTAAAAGAGCTGGAGGCCAGCGTTCCGCAGCAGTTTCCGCAGGCAGATACAGAAATCGTAAAGATGGCAAGGGACGTTTTGAGTTATTCGCCTAAGGGATAGGCAATCTGTACAACTTCCCAATCCTTAGAGCCGCCCGGCAGGTTTACAGTTTTTACGTCGCCGATGACCGCTCCGCGCAACACCCGAGCCAGGGGAGAGTTCCAGCCAATCCGGCCAGCGCCCGCATCCGCTTCATCATCGCCAACCAGTGTGACAATAAGTTGAACATCATCGGTGTCCGCAAGGATCACGGTTGCCCCAAAATAAATGCGGCTACGGTCCTTTTGCGCCGCAGGATCAAGCACTTTGGCTACTTTCATCTTTTTAGACAGATGACCAAGCTCGCGGTCTATAGCGCGTAGCTTCTGCTTGCCGTAAATATAGTCGCCATTTTCGCTCCGGTCGCCATTGCCCGCCGCCCAATGGACTATTTCGACCACCGCTGGCCTCTCAACAGCGAACAACTGCTCGTACCGCGCGCGCAACGCGGCGAATCCAGCGGGCGTAATCGGGTTGGTGCGCTCCATAAGCGCAGCCTATGTCACCCTGGCTGCGATTTGCCCAGATATGTACTCAGCGGCGTCGCCGATCGCACCCGCGCCCGCTCGGGGTGCAGGTGGTCATACATCACCGCATTTTCGAGTACCCGGTAAACATAATCGCGCGTCTCGGTGAGGGGGATTTTTTCGATCCATTCCATGATACCAATGCTGCCGGTGCGCGGGTCGCCATACGCTTTGAGCCATTTGTTCACATTGCCTGGCCCGCCGTTATAGGCGGCGATCGCCAGTGGATAGCTGCCACCATAATAATCGAGCATTCGCTGAATATAGGTTGAGCCAAGCGCGATGTTGTAATCGGTGTCCACCGTCAATGCATCGGGGCGATACGCCATGGCAATCTTGCCCGACGTTTCGCGCGCCGTGCCGGGCATCAATTGCATCAAACCGCGCGCGCCTGCATGGCTAATAGCAGCTTTGTCGAACTGGCTCTCCTGCCGCATGATGGCATGGGCGAGCGTCCAGTTATGGCTTTGCGAAGCGGGCACGTTGACTGTTGGATATCCTATGCCAACCAGATTGGCATATCCGAAATAGCGCGCATTTCGGCCGGCCATGACTGCAAGGTCGGGCCGATTGATCTGTTTTGATAAATGAATTGCACTGACAAATTCATCGGGCGTTTTCGCATTTTTCGAAATGGTGCGGAGGAAATTGCTTTGATCTTTCCAGCTGCCATATTTCGCGGCGAGCGATGCACCTAAAAACACTGCCGGCATGTTAGCGGGCGGCTGCGTTTGTGCAGTAATTGCAACCCCAGGCACAGGAGGCAATGGACGCCCTAACTGTTCAAGTGACAGCTGACCGAAGAAGCTATCATAATATACAGCTGCTTCATTGTGATAGCGTGTGGCATTCACCTGATCGCCGCCTTTGGCTGCGGCCTTGCCAGCCCAATGCAGGCCTTTCGACCGAGTTTGCGGCGATTTTGCTGCTGCTGCGTAGCGGTTGAACATTTGCACCGCGTCGCCTGGCCGACCGAGTTTTTCCAGCGCCAGCGTTCCCGCCAGCCACGTCAGGCTGGTGTAATGGTCGCGCGTCGTCAAATCCTGATCGACCATTATCAGCCCCGCAGGCGCGGCATCATCAACGCGAGATGCAATCCGGTAAGCGACGTCATATTGGCCATCATTGGCAGCCGCCTGCGCATAACTCAGCAAAAGTTTGTACCAGTCCTTTAGCACAGGCGCTGGCCTCGCTAAATTAGCGCGATTGGCGAGCAACTCGCGCGCGGCATAGCTGTTGCCCGAAATTTTAAGCCGATTTGCTTGTTCCGCTAAAAGACCGGCATCATTGCGTGTGGCTGTTCCAGCCTCCTGCAACCGGAAAGCTGATTCAGGACTGTTTGTTTTAGAGGCAAGAATAGCCATAAATGCTGGGCGGCGCTCCGGGGAGGCATATGCAATGTGCCGTTCAGCCGACCGAGTAGCACCCGCCCAAAGCAGACGGTCAATCCGCGCGTCATGATCCGCGGCTGTCAACCGCACTCCAACTATCTGGTGCAGCCGCGCTTCGTCATCATCAGTCAAAGCTCCGCCACGCCATGCCTCACGCGCCATTGCTTCAGCGCGAATTCTGTCACCGGACGCATTCAGCGCGAGTGCAAATTTTGCCCTTCCGCCGTTGGTCAATGGCGGCAAACGGTCAAAATAAGCAACCGCCTGACTGGGTGAGTAACTGTTAAGGTCAATCACCTGCTCAGCATTTTTGCGCATTGCCTCGCTATCGGGCCAATCAGGGTACATCATCAGGAACGATGCATATTCGCCAAAGCTGTAATTGCTCGATGCACTTAGCATTTTCCACCGTTGGATGGCGGCGGGAATATTGCCTTCGCTTAAGGCTGGCACGGGTGACACAACGCCCGTGGGACTGTTGGTCCCAGTGCCTCTCTGCCATACTACTTCAGGAGATCCAGTTTGCGCGAACGCGGCAAAAACCGGAAGAATGACGGCTGTTGCCGAAATGAGATGCTTTACCATGCTGGACATATTATGGGCTGCCCCCTTATCAAGCGATGAACGAACAAAATATTTTACCTTCGGGTACCATATTGCTCAAATCGAAAGCCAAATGCTATGTTTTCCGGATCGATACCGGCCCTAGTGACTCCATTTTGCGACGGAGCGTTTAGCGAGAAGCATTACCGTGCGCTGATCGATTGGCAAATCGAGCAGGGATCAAGCGCGTTGGTGCCTGCTGGCACGACGGGCGAAGCTTCGACTTTATCGAATGCGGAACATCACCGCGTTATCGAAGTGTGCATCGAGCAAGCTGCCGGACGGGTGCCAGTTATCGCTGGATGCGGGTCGAACGATACTACCAATGCAATACTCCACCTCAATTTTTCAAAGAAAAGCGGAGCAGCGGCTGGGTTGGTCGTGGCGCCATATTACAACCGGCCCAATCAAGAAGGGATTTACGCGCATTTTCACCGAATGACCGAGAAAAATGACCTACCGATTATTTTGTACAATGTGCCAGCGCGGACGGTAACCGATATCAAGCCGGAAACTGTTGCAGAACTGGCCAAGCTGCCGACGGTAATTGGCATTAAAGACGCAAGTGGCGATTTGTCGCGCGTGACCGATCACCGGTTGGCTTGTCCAAAGGATTTCTGTTTATTGTCGGGTGTCGATGAACTGTCGCTTGCGTTCAACGCAAGCGGCGGGGCAGGGTGTATTTCGGTGACAGCCAATGTCGCGCCGAAGCTATGCGCGGAGTTTCAAGCCGCCTGCGCCACGGGCGATTATGAATTAGCACGTGGCCTGAATGATAAGCTATACCCGCTTCATCTAGCATTGTTTTCTGATGCTTCGCCAGGTCCGATTAAGTATGCACTTTCGCGTGTTATTGACGGCTTTCCGACAGAATTGCGGCTTCCAATGACAGCGCCTTCCCAACCCAGCCGGAACCAAGTCGATGCCGCGTTGGAGAATGCAGGTTTAATCTGATGGTACGGCCGAAACCTGAAGCATTTGAAAAGGTTAAAACCGTCGCCGAGAACCGGCGCGCGCGGTATGATTTCTTCATCGAGGATAAGTTTGAGGCTGGCATTGCGCTCACTGGTACCGAGGTAAAATCGTTGCGTTTTGGAGAGGGTTCGATTGCCGAAAGCTATGCAGAGGTCAAAGGCGAAGAGATATGGTTGATCAACGCCAACATTCCGGAATTCAGTCACGGTAACCGCAATAATCATGAACCAAAGCGCCCCCGTAAATTGCTGCTTAATGCGCGCGAAATTAACAAGATGCACGGCGCGGTGATGCGTCAGGGTATGACGCTTGTTCCGTTGTCGATTTATTTCAACGGGCGCGGTAGGGCAAAGGTTGAACTGGCGTTGGCGAAAGGCAAGAAAGCGCCGGATAAACGTGCGACCGAGAAAGAGCGCGACTGGAAACGTGAACAAGGCCGCGTTATGAGGGAAAAAGGATGAGCGGCTTTGGCAAATGGATCATGCGACAAGCACCCACGCGGGATAGCTTCGAACGCAGCCGCTTCTTGCGTCCGTTCGTGCACCGCGTTTTTCATCCTGCGTTATGGCGTTTCACAAGGCGGTCGGTACCCCGCGGCGTCGCTTTGGGTTTGTTGATCGGCATTTTCTTTCTCATTCCGGGTGTCCAGATTGCCGGTGTTGCTTTGTTAGCGCTTCCGGTGCGTGCAAACATCCCGATAGGCGCTGCGATGACGTTTCTCAGCATGCCTGCAACGACGCCGTTCATATTGGCCGCATCGGTTTATGTCGGCAACTCGTTGCTGCATCTCGGAACGGGATCTGAACGGTTTCTTAAGCTGATCGAGACAGGTGCACCGCTTTCCGCATGGACTGACTGGCTTTTGTCAGAGGCACCAACTGCGATAATTGAAGGTATAGCGGGCCTGGCTATCATTTCCATCGTAGCAGCGGCGATAGGTTATGTGTTGGCCGCTGCATTCTGGCGGTGGTGGATCAGCTCCAAATGGCGACGCCGGTCGAAATCTCACGCTTCTGGTGGATAACACCTAGCTCGATCAATGCTGTTTATAGCGTGACGCCTATAAATTCTGCCCTGATGCCGCAGTAAATGGCGAATTCACGCTTGGCGAAAATATTGGCGATCTTGCTGGTTTGACCATTGCCTATGACGCATATCGCGCATCACTTGGCGGTAAAGAAGCACCGGTGATCGACGGCTATACCGGCGACCAGCGGTTTTTCCTTGGCTGGGCGCAGGTCTGGCGGCGGAACTACCGAGAGGCCAATTTGCGCCAGCGTCTGATTACCGACCCGCATAGCCCTTCGGCACAGCGTGTCTGGGTCGTTCGTAACCTTGACAAATGGTACGATGCGTTCCAGCCGAAACCCGACGGCAAATTGTTCCTTGCACCTAAGGAACGCGTCAGAATCTGGTAAGGAGCCTCGTTGAACAACCCGCAGCCTCCCGCATCGTTGCAGATATTCGGGCAGGACGGCGACGAGGCTGTTCGGAGCAACAGTCAACACATTTTGTTGCTGGCGGTAGCAACGCTGCTGTCGCTAGCGATATTGTGGTTTGCAACACAGAGCATAGTTCTTGTCGGTAGCTGCGGTGGCGCGATGGTAGCCGCATGGGGATTGGTCAATTACGTCCGGCGAACTCATGAAGCCGATGACGTGGCTGAGACGTCGCTACCCGATTGGTCGGTCACGCATGCGGCGGCACAGCTCAGCAATGCAGCGATAGCGATCAGCGACCGTGCGGGTCGGTTGGTCTGCGCCAACGATCATTTCACGAAAGCTTTTCCCGGACTGAAAGCGCCGCCAGACCTCGGCGTCGATGAAATTAGCCATGCACTGCTGTTGGCCGCTGGTCGTGCGGCATGGAGAGACGGGAACAGTCAGGTAGATGTCATCCAGAAAGGCGCTGTTCAATTCGGAGTCCGCGTCGCCCGGGCAGGAACAGGTGACGAGTATCTTCTTTGGCGCTTGGAGCCAATCCAGCGGCTCGACATTGAGTCGCGCGCTATCGAGCTGATCACTGGCAGGATCGGGCGGGCGATGGCGGTCAACGGGCTGATGGCGGTCTGCATTGGTCCACAAGGCCGCATCCGTGCAGCCAATGCTGCCTTTGCATTGCGAGCCACAGGCAGTGACACCGAAAATATTTCGGGCCGCGAGTTTGCATCATTCATGCGGATGGACGAAAAAGGCGGTATCTTTTTCGAACGCGAGGGCAGGCGGGGGTTGCCTGTACGCCTGATCCATGTGCCGCTTGCTGAAAACAGCAAGGATGGGTCGGCGCTGCTGTTTGCCGTCGACGAAGACGTTGTGCGGGTCGATCGCGGTTCGGCGCTGGCGCATGTTGAGCAGCTGCTTGCGACGTTGCCGCTGGGGCTGGCTTTGGTCGACCGCGATGGCAGGTTTCTATTTGCCAATGATTCCTTTGCGCGGGTGGTTGACCTGCCGCCTGAAAAAATGCCGCCTTATCCTGGCGATCTGGTGATTGCCGAAGACAAGGGCGCGGTTTCCGAGAGCATTCGCCGTTATGCCAGCGGGCAGATCATGTCAGGCGACATTGCGGTACGGTTGAAGGATGACCCCGACGAAGTCATTGCCCTGTCGATTGCCGGCGTGCGCGGATTGGGCGATGCTGCAGTATTGCTCGGACTTAAAGACAATAGCGAAGAAACCAAGCTTAAGCGCCAGGTTGCACAAGCGACCAAGATGCAGGCCATCGGTCAGCTTGCAGGCGGCGTTGCGCATGACTTCAACAACATTTTGACCGCAATTATAGGTTATTGCGACCTTATGATGCTGCGTCATCAGCCGGGCGACAGCGACTATGACGATATCCAGCAGATCAAGAACAACTCGAACCGTGCGGCTAGCCTGACGCGGCAGTTATTGGCTTTCTCGAGGCAGCAGACATTGAGGCCGCAGGTGCTGCAACTGCCCGATGTGGTTGCCGAAGTGTCAAACTTGTTGAAGCGTTTGCTTGGCGAAACGGTTCGGCTTGAGGTTCACCACGGTCGTGCGATGGGCGCGGTACGCGCCGATCCGGGACAGCTGGAACAGGTCATTATTAATCTTGGCGTGAACGCGCGCGATGCGATGCCAAATGGCGGCGTGTTGCATATCATCACTAAGGCCGTGACTCAGACCGACGTGCGCGCGATGGGAAGCGAGATATTGCCGATCGGCGATTATGTTCTGCTGTCGATGGAAGATAGCGGCACTGGAATATCCAAGGACATTATCGGAAAGATATTCGAGCCGTTTTTTACCACCAAGGACGTCGGCAAGGGAACGGGGCTCGGGCTGTCCACGGTTTACGGCATCGTTAAGCAGTCTGGTGGGTTTATCTTCGCCGAATCGGAACCTGGGCAGGGTACGCGATTCGATATTTACTTACCAGTCCATCTGGGTGGCGTGCCCGTTGTCGAAAAAATCGAAAAACCAGACCGGCAGAAACCTAAGGATCTGTGGGGTAGCGGACGGGTGCTGGTGGTCGAGGACGAAGATATGGTCCGCGCGGTGGCCGAGCGTGCGCTTGTGCGACAGGGCTATGTCGTCGAAACCGCGCGTGACGGGGAAGAGGCGCTTGCGATGTTTGCAGATGGCAAGGGATACGACTTGGTCGTATCGGATGTGGTGATGCCCAATATGGATGGCCCGGCGATGGCGCGTCAACTGCGGGCGCAATACGGCAATGTGCGTATCCTCTTCATGTCGGGTTATGCAGAGGAGCAGTTGCGTCAGTCTATCAATATCGACAATGTTTCGTTCTTGCCCAAACCATTTTCAGTGCAGCAAATCGCAGAGGCTGTGCGCGACGCGCTTGCGCTCGAAACATGAAATCATTAGATATTGAAATACAATCAAAATTAAAGCATGTTCCGCTCTTGTTCTTTTGGAACAAATAGAATACATCTGTCTCATAGTTGATCGACTCGGGTGGCGAGTTCGCGAAAGCAAGGAGTGGGAAGATGGCAGCTAGTCTTAAAGTGA
>JBKJLZ010000310.1:0-5741 GCA_046596705.1 Sphingorhabdus sp.
TTTGACAGAAACAATTTTGGTGACCAGTGCTGGAGCAGGCTTCGCAACCTTAACCGGCGAACGCTTCACAGCTTTGACCGGGGCAGGCTTGGCGACTTTCGCTAAAGCAGGCTTTGCAATCTTTACCAGAGCTGGCTTTGCGGCCTTTACCGGAGCTGAAACAATCTTTGCTGCTTCAGGAGCTGGCGTTTCTGCCTTAGCCTGGACAGCAACCGGGGTCGCTACCGCAGGAACAGTTGTTTCAACCGCGGGCTTTGCAGTTTCGGTCGTTACTGAAGTATTCGCATTGCTTGCCATATTGAGCACCATTTCTGTTTTGTTGCACTGCACAATAAAGGACTAGGCAGTACATGTCAACGAAAAATGGTGCAGTGCACAATAAATTTCATAAAGCCTAAATTAGGCTTTTAGATCAATCAATTA
This sequence comes from Sphingorhabdus sp., assembly GCA_046596705.1. Lineage (GTDB taxonomy): Bacteria > Pseudomonadota > Alphaproteobacteria > Sphingomonadales > Sphingomonadaceae > Sphingorhabdus_B. Next base: position 424 of record JBKJLZ010000310.1, read on the forward strand.
TGCGTCCAAGGTCATCTTTTCAAAGCGGTCATAATGATGATCAGCAGAACCAAATTGATTTTCGATCATCGTCGCGCGTTTAAAATAATGTCCGATCGCGAGCTCTTGCGTGATGCCAATGCCGCCATGTGTTTGGATAGCATTCTGGCCGACAAATCTTACCGAACGTGATACCTTTGCTTTGCAAGCAGACACCGCCGCCATCCGCTCTGCGGCTGGAAGGTCGAGTTTCAAAGTTGCCATCGTCGTCATCGATTTCGATTGTTCGACCTCCATGAACATATCGACCATGCGGTGCTGGAGCACCTGAAAGCGGGAGATCGGTTGACCGAACTGGTTACGCTGCCGCGCATAATCTAGCGTGCCTTCGTGCAATTTGAAGGTTACACCACATGCCTCTGCACATACTGCAACGGTTGCTTCATCGATAATTTGCTCGATTATGGACAGGCCTGCGCCTTCGCCGCCTAACAATGCATCGCCAGGAATGGCGACGTTTTCGAAATAAACTTCGGACGCCTGAAACCCGTCAACGGTCGGATAATCGCGGCGCACGATGCCTGGCGATTTAGCATCGATCAGGAACAGCGAAACACCGCTTTCTTCACTGACAGCGCCACCAGTGCGCGCGCTTACTAAGAAATGCGTTGCCCAAGGGGCGGCGTACACGACGCCTTTGTGGCCGCTCAAAACGTAACCTGAACCGTCCTTCTTCGCTGTGGTACGGATATTGGCCAAATTATAGCGTCCTTGCGGTTCAGCGTAGGCAAAGGCGATTATAACATTGCCACCGATAATCTCAGGAATGACAGTATCGGCAACTGCGCCGCCGACCGCTTTCAAAGCGCCACCGCCGAGGACTACGGTTTGGAGATAGGGCTCGATAGCAATGACCTTGCCTAGTTCTTCCATAATTAACGCATTTTCGAGATGCCCTCCGCCAAGGCCGCCATGCCCTTCACTAAAAGCAGCGCCGAGCATGCCCAAATCCTGTGCTAAAGCCTTCCAGACACCTGGGTCACGACCGCTTTCGCTGGCGATCATTTTGCCGCGCGCATCGAAATCATAGGTGTCCGCTAGAAAGCGGCTTAGCGTTTCGCGGATCATGTCCTGCGTATCGGTGTAGCTGAAATCCATGATGTTCCATTTCGTCTAAAAACGTCACCCTGAACTTGTTTCAGGGTCTTACTCTGCAGCTGTAAATTAAGACCCTGAAAGAAGTTCAGGGTGACTGCGACCGAATTAAATCCCCAGCACCATCTTAGCGATAATGTTGCGCTGAATTTCGTTCGACCCACCATAAATGGTGGTCTTGCGAGCATTGAAATAGGTTGGCGCTGCGCGGTGAGCGTAATCGGGACCGATGGGGTGTTCGTTATCGCCGTCACCAAAGCCCCGGAAATAGGGCGCGCCATAATGGCCGACCGCTTCCAGGGCCAGTTCAGTAATCCTTTGCTGAATTTCAGAACCCTTGATCTTCAGCAAACTTGACTCTGGTCCCGGCCCTTTACCAGCTGCAACCCCGGCTAAACTGCGCAACTCGGTGAACTCAAGCGCGGTTAGGTCGATTTCGAGCTCGGAAATTTTGCGCTTGAAAAAAGCGTTGGCGATTAGCGGCTTGTCGCCGTCCATTTCGGTTCGGGCGATCGTTTTGATCTTTTCAACGCCGCGTTTTGAACGGGCAACCGCAGCAATACCGGTGCGTTCGTGAGCCAACAGGAATTTGGCACAGGTCCAACCCTTATTCTCTTCGTAAACGCGTTGATCGACGGGAACGCGGACGTCCTCCAACCAAACCTCGTTGACTTCATGTTCGCCGCCAAGCGTAATGATTGGGCGAACGGTCACGCCGGGCGACTTCATGTCGATCAGGAGGAAGCTGATGCCTTCCTGTGCCTTGGCGTCATTATCAGTACGGACGAGGAAGAAACCCCAGTCGGCATGCTGTGCCATCGTCGTCCAAGTCTTTTGACCATTGACGATATAATCATCGCCGTCACGCACCGCCTTGGTGCGGAGCGAGGCAAGGTCGGAACCGGCGCCGGGTTCGGAATAACCCTGACACCACCAATCATCGCCCGACAAGATACCAGGCAGGAAACGCGCTTTTTGCTCAGGCGTGCCGAAAGTATAGATCACCGGCCCGACCATGGAGAGGCCAAATGGCATCGTATTGATGCAGTCAGCTGCGGCGAGTTCTTCGGACCAGATAAACCGCTGCGTAGCAGTCCAACCTGGCCCACCATATTCGACCGGCCAAGCAGGTGCGATCCAACCCTTTTTTGCAAGAACGCGGTGCCATGAGAGGAAATCCTCCTTCGACAGATCATGTCCTTCGTCCTGCACAGCGCGAAGCTTTTCGGGATAATTCTCGGCGATGAATGTCCGCACTTCCTGCTGGAAGGCGATCTCTTCGGGGCTGAATTCAAGTTGCATAGCGACTCTCCTAAAAAGGCTTGAGAAACCGATACCCAACGTTTACGTAAACGTCAACTCTGACTCACCGCGTTTTTACATAGCTTCCTGGTGCATCTTCGAGCGCCTTTAGCTTTCCTTTGCCCGGCACGCGTCCTCCTTTAGCGACTACCTGGTCATCGCCATGGGTTCGCAACCAATCAATCCAGTTTGGCCACCAGCTTCCTTTGGTCTCAGTCGCGCCTTCGATAAATTCGTCTAAGCTTTTAGGACTCGAGTCGTTGGTCCAATATTGATATTTCATTTGGGCGGGCGGGTTGACTACGCCCGCAATATGTCCGCTGCCCGCCAGTACGAACTTTATCGGGCCTTTCAAATACTCCTGCATTTTCCAGACGCTGGCGGCAGGGGCGATATGATCCTCGCGACCTGCCTGAATATATGCCGGGGTTCTGATTTTGCTTAGGTCGATCGGAGTTCCAAGCGCGGACATCGCGCCGGGTTCGATCAGCTTGTTGTCGCGGTACAAATCGCACAGATATTCGGCATGCCATTTGGCTGGCAGGTTTGTGACATCGCCATTCCAATGCAGCAGGTCGAATGCCGGATAATCTTCGCCTAGCAGATAGTTTTTCACCACCGTCGACCAGATCAGATCGTTGCTTCGCAGAAGATTGAAGGTCAGCGCCATATACCGACCATCGAGATAACCCCCCGATGCAAGCGTTTTCATCATGCCGATCTGGTTGTCGTCGATAAAGTTGAGTAACTCGCCGCCTTGAGTGAAATCGACCTGAGCGGTGAAGAAAGTTGCGCTTTTGACCTTTGCCGCTTCACCGCGCTCGGCAAGGATGGCGAGCGTTGCGGCTAGCGTGGTACCTGCGACACAATAACCGATGGCGTGGACGCTATCGACGCCAAGGCCGTCGCATATCGTATCAAACGCGTCGATCTGTGCGGCAATGTAATCGTCCCAAACCACGTCGGCCATCGACGCATCGGCGGATTTCCAAGATACGATAAAAACCGAAATACCGTTATCGACACAATATTTGATAAAGCTTTTTTCCGCCGTCAGGTCGAGGATGTAGAACCGGTTGATCCAAGGCGGGAAGATAACCAGCGGCGTTTCCATTACTTTGTCGGTCGTCGGCGTATATTGGACGAGCTGATACATCGGCGTTTCATGAACGACCTTGCCGGGTGTGGCCGCAATATTTTCGCCGAGCGTGAATGCTCCGGGCGCGGTATGGGTCAACTGCCCACGCTGCATGTCGGCCACCATATGCCCGATACCCGCCATTAGGCTCTGGCCATTGGTTTCCATCGCTTTCCCGAGAACGACCGGATTGGTAAATGGCGAATTGGCGGGGCTCATGGCATCAATCATCGCACGCATTGCAAAGTCGATCTTTGCCTTTTGTTCAGGCTGCAACCCTTCGATCTTGTCGAGCGACTGAGTCATGTAGTCGGACATAACGGTATAGCCCTGACGCATCAGGTCAAAGACAGGATGCTGCCATTCCGGCGCGGTAAAGCGACGGTCCTTTGGATCGAGCTTGTCACGGCCCGCTTCTGCGACAGGCGCCAGAACCTGCCCCCAAGCATCCAGCGCCTGTTTCCACGCATTCATTGGATTACTCGACCCGTCGATCATCTTAGTGAACTGTTCGGGGTCAATGAAGGGCGGCAGTGTGGGTGAATCAACCATGCTCTTTCAATAGCCGAACAAGCGGCATTGTCGAAGCATCGATTTATGTTGCAGCGCAGCATTTACATTGGCGCGAAAAGCGCGCAAAGGGCGGCTCATAATGACATTCGAAAATCTTCCTCCGCTTCTCGACGAAGCGCTTACTGCGCGTGGCTACACTGCGCTCACCCCCGTACAATCCGCCGTGATGGCGCCCGAAGCCGAAGGCCGCGACCTTGTGGTTTCAGCGCAGACCGGCTCTGGCAAAACCGTTGCTTTCGGTTTGGCAATGGCGCCGCAAATACTTGACGGCGGCATGGTAAGCTTGGCCCGTGAGCCTGCTGCGCTCATTATTGCGCCGACTCGCGAACTGGCTTTGCAGGTTAGCCGAGAGCTTATGTGGCTTTATGCCAAGGCTGGGGTGCGGATTGCGACCTGCGTTGGTGGTATGGACGCGTCGAAGGAACGGCGCGCATTGGGTCAGGGTGCCCAAATTGTCGTTGGAACGCCCGGGCGTTTGCGGGATCACCTCGAACGCGGTGCGCTCGACCTGTCGGCTTTGAAAGTAGCGATTCTCGATGAAGCTGACGAGATGCTCGACATGGGCTTCCGTGAGGAACTCGAAGGTATTTTGAATGCAACACCTGACGAACGGCGCACGTTGTTGTTCTCGGCAACGATGCCCAAACCCATCGTGTCGCTCGCCAAACGTTATCAACGCGATGCGCTTCGCATTTCGACGGTCGGCGAAGATCGCGGCCACGGCGATATCAGCTATCAGGTCGTAACCGTTGCTCCGCCGGACATCGAGAATGCGGTCGTTAACCTGCTCCGCCTTCACGAAGCCGAAACCGCAATGCTGTTCTGCGCCACGCGCGACAATGTTCGCCACCTCCACGCTAGCCTGACCGAGCGCGGCTTCAATGTCGTTGCCCTTTCGGGTGAACATAGCCAAAGCGAGCGTAATCAGGCTTTGCAAGCGCTGCGCGACCGCCGCGCCCGCGTATGTGTGGCCACTGACGTTGCTGCACGCGGTATCGATTTGCCGACGCTCTCGCTGGTCGTCCATGTCGAGCTGCCGCGCGATGCGGAGGGGCTACAGCACCGTTCGGGGCGCACGGGTCGCGCCGGCAAAAAGGGTACTGCGATTTTGATCGTTCCCTATCAGCGCCGCAAACGCGTCGAATCGATGCTGCGCGGGGCGAAGATTGAG
>JBKJLZ010000320.1:0-16593 GCA_046596705.1 Sphingorhabdus sp.
TCGCAGGTTGGAAATATATTTGCCCACAACCGGACGTACGGCTGCGTTGGCGACCGTTGTCAATGTGCGTTCATATTCCTGCATTTCGGGCAATACTTCGTGGCTAAGCGATATCGGTACCTCAGGCATAATCTCGTGCGCAAGTTCGCCGACGCGTTTTTCATGCGCGCCGTTGGTATAGGCATTCATGAAACTGACGGTGATGGCTTCGACGCCCTTATCTTTGAGCTGCGTCAAAGCCGCGCGTGCCGAGCTCTCATCAAGCGGACGAACCTCTTCGCCTTGCGCGTTCATCCGCCCAATGACGGTCACAGTGTCCTCCAGCGCAGCCAGCGGTGTGGGCTTCGGCCAGATAATCCAAGCAGCCAAGCCACCGGGCACATAGGACCGGGCAATCTGCATGATGTCGCGGTAGCCCTCTGTCACAATCAGGCCGACCCTTGCACCTTTGCCTTCCAGCACCGCATTGGTGGCGACCGTGGTTCCGTGGAGGAAATATTCGATATCCTTTTGATCGACACCGGCATCCGCACAGATCGCCGTCACGCCGTTTAGTATGCCTTCGCTGCTATCGTGCGGGGTGGATGGGGTTTTGTGCCGCCAGAACGCGCCATTGTCGGTGTTGAACAACAACAGGTCAGTAAAAGTCCCGCCAACGTCAACGCCCAAACGATACCCCATTTTTATCTCCTCAAGCTGCCTTCGGGAACGGTGGCGATTGCGCCACCATGCCTGGCAGTTTTCTTCCCATAACGCCCGATAGCCAATTGCTGGCTTCAATCAGTTGTTCCAAATCCATGCCGGTCCCGATCCCGGCGCGTTCGAGCATATAGACCACGTCCTCGCTCGGCACGTTACCCGCTGCGCCAGGCGCAAACGGGCAGCCGCCAAGACCGCCCAGCGAGGCATCGACGATGCGCGCACCCGACGTAACAGCAGCCCAGACATTGGCGAGACCGGTATTGCGCGTGTTGTGGAAGTGCACACGGACCGGAAGTGGATTGATAGCTTCGCGGACGCGTCTGACTAAGCGAGTGACGTGCGCGGGATCGGCGACGCCTATCGTGTCTGCAAGGCCAACTTCGACAGCGCCTGCGTCGGCGATGGCTACCGCCATTACAATCACGCGGTCTTCGGCGACCTCTCCTTCAAACGGGCAACCAAAGGAGGCGGCAATCGTACATTGTGCGGTTCGGCCTTCACGGTTTGCGAGCGCGATGATTGCCTTGGCGGCCTCTAAAGATTCGTTACTGCTCTGACCTTGATTCGCCATAGCGAAGGTATCGGTCGAAACGGTAACCGCTCCCAACTGATCGATGCGCCCAGTGGCAATCGCGCGCTCGGCCCCGCGCAGGTTCATAACCAGCCCGATATAGGTCACGTCGTTGCGATTAGGCAGGCCTTTACAAACATCCTCGGCATCCGCCATCTGCGGGACACGTTTCGGATTAACGAAACTGGTAACTTCGATCCGCCGCACTCCTGCTTCGATGGCGCGTTGCACCAAAGCGAGCTTATTGTTGGTTGAAACCAGAATCGCCTCGTTCTGCAGACCATCACGCGGTCCAACCTCGACGAATTCAATGTTGCGCGGAATATCCATAACAACGATTGATGCCATATTTGTATACAAAATCAACCAACATTATGCTGCTGCTTCCGACTTTCGCGCTTCGGTATTGCCGGAATGCGCTTCGGCATATGCGTGGAACGCTCGGCGGATGTGGGCGGTCATAACTGCTGCTGCCCATTCGCCATCGCGGTTATCGAATGCAATAAGCAACTCTTCATGCTCGTGATGCGAACGCCGTAAATTCTCCAGGTCATATTGCCGCGCCGTGCGCAGTACGACCGGCTGCTCAGTAACCTGTGATAACATGCCGGCTAATCGCTGCGATCCAGCCGCTTCCAAAATGATCGCATGGAACTGACGGTTATGATCAAGAAATCGAGGAACATCGGGGATATTTTGGTCGATAGCGTTCTTTAGCTGTTCATTATGCGACCGCAACCTAGCCAGTTGATCCCAAGTAACGCGCGACGCTGCGCGTTTTGCAGCATGGGCTTCCAGCATCGCTCGCAGCTGGAAGGCCTCTTGCAGATCGTCCAGCGACCAGTCCGCAACGAAGCTGCGTTGGGATTCACTACGCCTGACAAACATCTCAGCCTCAAGCCGCCGAAGCGCATCCCGGACGGGCGTACGCGACACGCCGCAAAGCTCTGCCAGTGCTTCTTCTCCAATCTGTGAGCCAGGCTGCAATTCGCCTGATAAAATCATACTGCGGATATGATCGTATGCGCGATCCGATGCCCGAGACATAGTTTTAACGCTCCTCTTGACGAATGGTATTTGTATACAATAAGCTGCCTGCAAGGCAATAAATGCTAATTCAGGGGGATTGGTAACATGGGTATTAAGAAAAGTGCACTCCTCACATCGATTGCAATTTGGGCGCTGCTGCCAACAGTAGTTTTTGCGCAGGATAGCGAGGACAAAGCCGAGGGCGAGGAAATTATCGTCACTGCCCGGCGCCAGAATGAGCGATTAGTCGATGTTCCAGCATCTGTAACGGTACTCGACGCAGACTCTCTTGCGAAAACAGGCGCCGATAACGCGCAAGGCTTCGCCCAGCTTACCCCCGGCGTCACCATAGTGACCGGTACAGCAGAGGCAGGCGACACCCAGATCAACATCCGCGGAATTAACGGTGCGCGCGATGCGGAAAGCTCGGTCGCGCTGGTGGTTGATGGCATATTGAAGACCAACACCGCACAATTAAACCAGACGCAAGGAACGCTGCGCCAGATCGAAATATTGAAAGGACCGCAAGGAGCGATCTACGGCCGTAATGCTGCTGCGGGCGCGATTGTCATTTCGACTGTGAAGCCCGGCGACACACTCGAAGGCGCAGTCAAATTCAGTTACGCCAACGAAAAAACAATTGAGGGCACGGCCTATATCGCTGCGCCGCTTGGCGAAAATGCCGGGTTCGTCCTATCGGGCAATTATCGCACAACGGACGGCTTTTATCGAAACCAGTTCCTCGACCGCAAAGTGGTCGACGATCAGGAGGTTTACGCAATCGATGGCCGGTTCACAGCGCAATTGGGCGACGCAACCGAGCTCGACCTAAAAGCTCGTTATGCAAAGCTCTCAGGCGCGTCGATAAACTTTAACTCGGTTTTCCATATCGAGGCTTTTGGTGGCGCGTTTTTCGAAGACGTTGATGACCATGAACTGGGTTACTATAGCAACATTCGCCCGACCAACGACCAGCGGACAATCGATTTTTCGGCCAAGCTGGAGCACGATTTCGGCTCGACCCGATTGACCGCGTGGGCTTTGTATTCGGACGTCGATCAAAACCTAACGGCGGACGGCACTTCAGCCGATTTTGCGCGCTATATCTCGCCAGCGCTCGGCGCACCGGCCAACGCTACTAATTTAGCGGTACAGAACCAGTGCTTTGCGACAACCGCAGCGCTCACCGGATTTCCCCTCAACCCGCCAGGGTTCATTGGTCAGATACCCGTCCCTTTTATCTTCGCGCCCGCAACAGGCTCGACCTTTGGCGCATACAGCCCAACGACCTGCGATGGCACCCAGCTGCAAATCCGCAATCAAAAGGACATCAGCGGCGAAATCCGGCTGGCGTCTAATGGCGATGGCCCGCTCGACTGGCAACTGGGTATCTACGGCCTACACATCGACCGCTCGGTCGGGGTCAGCTTGGGTGCCGATCTCGGGCAGGGTGTCAGTGATGTACTTTATAATGCACCGGGCAGCAGCAATCCGACGTCCCAGCTTTTCTCGGACAAGTTCAAGACAGACGTTTATGCGGCTTTTGGCTCGGTCGATTATACCGTGTCCGACCAGTTTAAAGCAGGGGTTGCGCTGCGCTATGATGTCGAAGACAGGACGACTTCCAATCTGGTGCCTAATGTATCCGATCCCATTACGGGGGCAAAAATCAACCCGGGTCTGCCAGCCACGGGAGCCATTGCTAACAAGTCGGCGAGTTTCAAACAGTTGCAGCCCAAGGTGACATTGAGTTTCACGCCGAACAGCTCGACCAATATTTACGCCAACTGGGGCATAGGTTTTAAGTCGGGCGGGTTTAACAATACCGGATCTTCAGCGTTAGTGAACGCTAACTTCAATATTCCAGCGATTGGTGCAGGCGTGACTATTAACGACCAGTTCCGCAAGGAACGCTCGAGCGCGTTCGAGGCGGGCATCAAGGGATCACTATTCGACAATCGCGTTACTTTCGATGTAGCGGGCTATTATACCCGCATTACTGACATGCAGTTTTTCGAATTTTTCGTGGGCTCGTTTGGTCTACTTCGGGTGGTTTCGAACATCGACAAGGTTGAAGTAAAGGGTGTCGAATTCAACACCTCTGCCAAAATCGTAGATGGCTGGAAAATTTTTGGTTCGGTCAATCTGACCGACAGCGAAATCAAGAAAAATGCATCGCGGCCTTATACCGTTGGCAATAAGTCACCCTACACGGCCGATTATACGATCAATCTCGGTAGCCAAATCGATGCGCCGTTGAATGACGATATCGACCTTGTTATGCGGGCCGATTATCGCATTACGGGGCCAACCTGGTTTCATACCGTTCAGGACCAGACCCGTGCGACGATCTTCAGCCAGTTACTGCCGATCTCGGCACTCGCTTTACCCGGATTTGTCGGAAATGCGAACTACAGCGTCGCCAGACGCAATGCCTTTGGCGTCCTCAATCTTCGCTTCGGCTTGGAAGGCGAAAACTGGAACGTCACCGCGTTTGCCGACAATATGCTTGACCGCAAATATATCAACGAAGCGATCCCAGCGATTGAATTTGGCGGCTCGTTCATTTCACCTGGCGCGCGCCGCTTGGTTGGAGTTGAGTTGGGCTACAAATTTTAGGATCAGTGATGAGTACTGTCGGCGGATTGCCACGAAATTAATGGCAGCTGAAAGATTCACAGAAACAATCCAGCCGACGTAAAACTAACGTCACGGGCTCAGGCGGGAGGTTAGTCGGAGGCCAACGTCATCGTTCGATGCAGCGCCTAAGCCCGGCATCCGATATTTTTTATAACATTGCCTACGCCGACACTTCGGCCAAAGTCTGTTCGCTATGTAAACGAGTATCTGACAATTAGCATCACTCAACGAAAGCATTGCTGAAGTGGGCATAATTCCGTTAAATAATCCTCGCGCTTCGTTAACTAAAGGTCGCAACCGAATATCCGCAAATTGCTGCGCATGTTCGACCGATGGTTTCGCTCAAATCCCTCAAGCAACGGGTTGGCACATGGCGTGATGCGCGTGTTGCGCTTTACAGCGCATCTGCTGCAGTCGTTGCGCTTGCTGCTTCTTCAACCGAAGCGTTGGCGCAAGCGTCGGATATAGAACCGATATGTGCATCACAGCGGCTCGAGCGCCCGCTACAGATGGCAACGTCGCAATTGGTGAAGATCAAACCAGGTGCAGGCCCAATGGGTGGAAGCAAGTCTGCAGCGATATTGGGCGGCACCCCCAGCATGCTCGAAAAAATGAGGGCGGCACAGGCGACAGGCGAGGTGCAGGCTCCGCTGATCGCTAATGCCCTGCACATCGCTACGCCCGAAAATAATGGCTCTGCCAATTGTGCGCTGGCAACCGTAGGCGTTGCAGTTCGTTTTGCGGCTACGCCATCCTTCGCTGTTGCTGATAATGCCATATTGGGCACCATGTCAGTTTCCATCAAGCACACGCCGTTCGACAGCGACTGGGCCGCGGTAAACGGGAAACAGGCGTCACATAAAATGCAGCGGACGCTGTCCGCAACAGGCGCGCGCAAATCAGGTGGCCAGATGGCTCAAGTGGAAGCGGTAAACCGCTGGGTCAATCGGACGATCGAATTCGGCGAAGACCGTGACGTATATGGCCGGGCAGACTATTGGGCACCGGCAAGCGAGACTTTTCGCCGCGGCATCGGCGACTGCGAAGACTTAGCCATAGCCAAAATGGAACTGTTGTCTGCGTTGGGCATTTCACGCGACAGAATGCGGCTGGTAGTAGCGCGCGATCTAGTGCGTAATGCGGACCATGCGGTGCTCGTTGTCATGCTATCTGACGGTGCGGTCATGCTCGACAATATGACCGACCGGTTGCTTGATGCACGGCTACCGAATGACTACCGGCCAATTATGTCTTTCAGCCAGAATGCCAAATGGGTGCATGGTTATACGGTGCAACCTGCACCAACTAGAATGGCGTCGATGAATGTGGGGTCAACGCCCGTGACAACTGATTTCGCGGAAGTCGTCACTGTTACCCGAGAACCGGAATTGCCCGCAATATCGGTCGCAATGCTCAGCGTTCCGTTAATGCTTCCGACCGCGCTTTAAGTACCGGCTTCAACAAGTAGCTCAAAACACTTTTGCGACCTGTCATGATTTCTACATCGCAGATCATTCCAGGCGTGATGGGTAGGCGTTTGCCTCCTTTCAACAGGAAGCTGCGATCCGTTTCGACGATAACTGTAAAATACGCCTGACGCTCAACTTCGTCATAAATGCTGTCGGCAGAAACCTGCGCAACTCGTCCCGACAATCCGCCATAGATCGAGAAATCATATGCGGTAACTTTGATATTTGCGCGATCACCGACCTTGATGAAAGCGATATCTCCCGGTGCGACACGCGCTTCAATCAACAATTTGTCGCCCATAGGCACGATCTGCATGATTTTTTCGCCAGCGTTCAGAAAGCCGCCGACGGTGGTAACCTGTACGTCATTGACGATGCCGTTTACCGGTGATCGGATCTCAGTACGATTAACGCGACCTTGAGCGCCTCGCATCGTTTGTTCGTTTACCGCGATTTTGGTATTGATCTGCGAACGTTCGTTCAGCGCGTCCTGACGATACTGGAATTGCGATTCCGATACTTGCGCTTGCGCCTCGCGGATTGCAGCCGATGCGCGCGATACGCCCTGACGTGCAGCATCCAGCCGTCCACGAATATCCTGTAGTTCGCGCTGTGCGGTCAACAAGTCAGTCTGAGGGACGATTTTTTTCTCTGCCAGCGGCCGGACCATGTTCACTTGATCCTGCGCCAACTTAAGGCTCAACTCTAACGAAGCGGCAGTCGCCTGTGCTTCCCCTAAGTCGCGGCGGCGTTGTTCGACCCCAGCGCTCAGCGCGCTCACCCGGCTGCGCTGGGCAGATTGGCGAGCCGCTTGAAGGCGGGCTTCATCTTCGCAGCTTGCGCCAACACAACCACCCGCTACACCGGCTTCGCGGTTTAGACGGGCCGAACTGGCGGCCAGCCTCTCGGTTTCAGTTTGCAATTGGCCGAGTTCAGATGATGATGTCGTATCATCAAAGCGGACAAGCAATTGGCCCTTTTTCACCGTCTGGCCGGAACGGACCAAGATTTCTTCGATGGTAGACGGCTCGGCGGCTTGTACCAATTGGACCTTTGACGAGGGTATAACCCGCCCCTGTCCACGGGTCACCTCATCAACTTGTGCCAGACTGGCCCAAAGTATGAAAAGTGATAAGCCAACCGCACTGAAGAAGATAATGCGTTCAGCAGCGTTCAACTGCCCGAACCATGATTTGAAGTTCATTGTGTCGCCTCCAAGGCGGGTAATACGACCGTCGCCGCCACGTCAGCGCTAGATTGCGTTTCTGATCCCATGGGCATCGTCAGGCGCCAGCCTTTGCTAGTGTCGATCCTGCCACCGACGTCATTATCTGTACGCCTGTCGGTGACTTCACGCACCGGAGCAGCGGCGTTGACGATCAAGCTCTCATCGTTCAAACCATTCATGCTGGCATTAATGTTAGCGAGGCTAGACACCGACGGGATGAATTCGCCACCGCGATACATGCCGTTAAATGCAACGCGCCGTCCCCAATTACCCGGCCAGCGGTAAAAGATATGCGCGCCCATCTGGGTAATCTTGTGCAGCTTGGGAGCCCAATATGGCGAAACATAATTGGCATGATAATGTGTGGCCATGCCGACCGCTGAGGTGACCGTGCCCGAAAGCACCTTTTCCGCAACCAGCCGTGCCTCGGCCCATGCCTTTGCTCCTGGTGCGCGCAGCAGTGAGCCATCGCAAGCAAAGCTGAACTGACAGCCCGGGCGGCTGCTTCCCTGATAGATGACGCCGCACACGGATTTGGGGAACGCCGGGTGGCGCATCCGATTGAGGATGACTTGGGCGACGGCGTATCGTCCGGCAACCGGCTCGAATCCGGCCTCATAATAAACCGCCTGAGTCATACAGCGCAGCGCTTTTTCGCTGTTTGTAATGCTAGTGTCGGTAACGTAGAAGGGCAATGCGGCTTCCACCGGCCCGTTGGCAAAGGGAATCGCATCGTTCATTGCTTCTGCTTCTTCACCTTCAGCCGCGACCTTGGTCTGGTCGGCCTGCGTGGCATTGATCAACTCGATCTGTTCCTTGGTGCGGATTGGCGCGGTGGCAACGTTCGCAGGAAACATCCGTGCATAGGCGTCCCGCCAATCGATCTGCGTAACTAGAACGGCAATAGAAATACTCAGTCCGATGAGCACGAGAACCACTTTGCCAAGTCCGCTCTTGCCGGTTTGCTGCTCGAACGCGTGCAATTCTTCATCCAGCGCAAAAGCGCCAAGGCGGTCGGGATAGTCATGGATCATGCTGCTGTCCCTCTATCCGCAGCCTGCTTCATAATCTCGTCACGCGGACCGTCGGCAACGATCTTGCCGCGATCCATCACAATCAGACGGTCGCACAACGACAGCACGGCATGGCGGTGGGTGGAAATGATAAGTGTCTGGTCCGGATAAATGGCCGTTCTTAGATTCTCGACAAAGGTTGCCTCGGTTCGCATGTCCATCGCGCCAGTGGGTTCATCGAGGAAAAGCAATTTCGATGGCGAGGCCAGTGCTCGCGCCAGCACCAGAAATCCGCGCTGGCCGCCCGACAGATTGCGCCCGCGTTCGCCTGTACCCCGGTCGAAACCGCCATCGTCGCGTCCGAGAAATTCGTCTGCACCCACGCGACGCAGCGCGTCGATAAGGCCTTCGTCATCTGCGTTGGGCGCACCCATCAGCAGATTGTCCTTTATCGTTCCGCTAAATAGTTCGGCATCTTGCCCTACAAAACGCAGCTGCTGGCGCAGGTCGATCGGACGAAACTGGCGGTTGTCGAGACCATCAACCAGCACCGCACCTTCGTCGGGATAATAGAGACCGCAAAGCAACCGGCCTAATGTAGATTTGCCCGATGCGACTCTGCCGATGATCGCAATTTTTTCACCCGGCTTAATTTCAAGGTTGATGCCTGAAAGCGCTTCGCGGTTGCTTTGTGGATAGGCGAAGCTGGCATCCTCTAGCTTGATATGGCCTTCTCGCACCGTCGGGATAACGCTGTTGCTACCAAACGAGCGTTCGTCCTGTTTTTCCATTAAGTCGCCAAGGCTGTCGAGCACGGTCAATGCCTGGCGCCCTCGGGTCATCAGGAAAGCAAGTTGCCCAGCAGGCGCAAGTGAACGACCCGCAAGCATGACGATGGCGATAATCGCGCCCATCGAAATCTTGCCCGCGTCGAACAGGTAGAAGCCGCCGATAACCAGTGCAATACTGGTAATCTGCTGGCACACACTGGCCAATGTCACCGATGTCGCGTTGAGGTGGCGCAATCGCTCTTGCGTTAGTGCACTCATCCGCGCGAGATTGCGCCAGCGGCCGATGATCCGGCCTTCGCCGGCGGTCGATTTCAGCGTTTCAGCGCCGCTAATCGCCTCGACCAGCAGGCTATGCTGCAATCCGGCATCGGCCTGCGCATCAAGCGTTGCTGCAGTCATCTTGCCCTGAAGTATCTTGCCTGCAAAAAACATGATCGCGATTATTACGACCGGCACCAGCGCGAGCCATCCCGCCAAGACCGCGATCAATGCGACGAAGACCACCAAGAAGAGCATATCGACCAGCAACACCGCCGTGGTCGAAGCGAAGAAGTCGCGAACGATTTCAAATTCGGATACGCGGCGGACCAGCCGTCCAGTGTCGCCCGAGCGGTCAGACAGTGGCAAATTGATGAGTTTACCGAAAATTTTCTCTGACAGCTTCAGGTCCAGCTTGCGACCCAGCTCGTCGAGCAGGTTTGAGCGGGCCATGCGCAACGCGAATTCCACCGCAAACGCCAGCAATACGCCTATTGCGAGCACCCACAGGCTTGAAACCGCACGGTTCGGAATGATCCGGTCGTAAACATTCATCGAGAATAGCGGCAATGCGAACGCCAGCAGGTTAATTAAAAAAGCGGCGCCGAATACTGGATAGAAGTCGCGCTTCGTCTTGGACAACTCGCCCCAGAACCAGTTATCGCGCGCGGTTTTGGCCCAGCCTTCATCGCCGCTACGCAAGCGATCGGCATTACCACTGACGTGAATTGCCTGCCCGATAAAACGGTTTTCAAGCTCGGAAAGGTCGGTCCAGCTTGGCTCTGCGGTTTCCGATTTCCAAACAAGCGCCTGATCTTTGGTCGTTTCATACACGATGGCAACGCTGTCGTCGTTCAGACGGATAAGCGCTGGCATATGCACCGCCTTTTTTGGGAAGCGCCCAGTGGCTAATGGAGATGTAGTTAAGCCCGCCAGTTCCAGCGCGTTTTCCGCCTGATGGAACGGCAAATGGCCTTTGCTATCCATCGGTAAGGTCTGGAAGAGGCTGCCCGGGTCGGGAAGCTCATTTTCCCGGGCAAGCCTCCGCACCGCCGCGACAAGTGTGTCAGGCGCGGATGTACTAACGCCTTCCAAGGCGTCGGCCAGTTCGGTTTCAAAACGTTCGTACACAACTTCCCCCGAAATTGGTCGAAGCGAATATCCGCGTTAGCGCGGATATCGTCTTCGCTGCAGTTCCGCAGGGGGCGGCGGGCCATAATTAAAGCGGTTTCGTGCGTAGGCATCTGATCCTGAAGCAGGCTTCATATTCATCGACGCAAGCAGCTTATTGGTTGCCGCCAGAACCTGATATTCGGCAAATTGTTCTGCGAATTTCGAAGTTTCCAGACGCACCTGCACATTATAGCGGGTGTTCTGTGCATCAAGCACGTCAAGTAGCGACCGACGACCGACATTGAACTGCTCACGATAGGACAGCAGTAAATCATCGCTGACCTTGCTTTGCACTTCAAGTTCTTGAGCTACTTTGCGCTGTGTAGACATGCTGTTCCACGCACGACGCGCATCTTCTTCAGCGAAGCGCGTAAGTTCGTGCAGGCGGAAACGAGCTTCGCTAGAGCGGCGCACCATTTCTTGATATTTCGCCCGGTTAATGCCGCCGTCGAAGATGTTCCAGCGGAGTATAACTCGCGCCTGAACGTCGTTGGTCTGACCATTAAAACCGTCGATATCCTCACCCACGCGGCCGCGTGCTTCGACGCCCACGGTAGGATAAAGATCGCCATTGGCCTTTTCAACCATGCCATGGGCGGCATCAACATCCGCCATCGCTTCCTTAACCTTCGGGTTGTTTTGCCGCGCTTCGGCAACGGCTTCGCCTAACGTCGGAGTGAGCGATGCACGCAATGACTGCGGCATAGCAGCACTGCTGATATTGAGCCCGGTCAGTGTCTGGAGTTGGATTTGCGCATTGACCATAGCTTCTTCAGCTTCGGTTTTACGCACAATAGCCGCTTGCAACCGCTCTTGTGCCTGTTGCTGGTCGGCAATGCTGATCGAGCCCTGCTGAACGCCTTGGCCCAAATCGCCAACTAAGTTGCGGTGGAAGGTTACATTGTCGTCGGCCGCAGCAACAATTCGCTGTTGCAATAAAATATCGAGATATTGCCGCGACACGAGCAGCGCAGTGTTTTCCGAACGCTCGGCAACGCGCAGCGCTGCACCATCGGTACGAGCCGCTTGCCGCATTAGCTCCCCGTGACGCCGACCGAAATCAAGGATTGTCTGTTCGGCGACAATGCCCGCTTCCAGCGGATAGAGTTCATCTTCCTCAATGCCCAATGTCCGGCGAGTAGGGTTTTCAAGTCGACGAATGCCTGCCGAAGCTTCAATGTCGATACGCGGCAAATAAAGACCTTGAGCCTGCTCGCGTTCGAACTCGATAGCTTCTTTGTTCATCACCGCTTGATTGATTTCCGGGCTTGTTTCCAGCGCTGCTGCGACGGCTTGGTCAAGCGTAACTGCTCCAGTATAATCCATTGCTGAGCTTTGCATCGCGGCAGCTGGCGCTATTACCGAAGCACTTTCAGAAAACGCATATTGCGTTGGCTCAGGAACGGTGCCTTTGCCGGGCATAGGTGCTGCGGCCTCACCAACCGTTGGCGCCATTATTGCTTCATACGGCTCTACCATCAGCATTGGGATCACAGGCGCAGCAGGCAGGGCGACCATATTCTCCCCCGATACTTCTGAAGTCGCACTTGTGACTTTCATCAACGGAGTGGCCACAACCGCAACGGTTGAAATGACGGATGCGGGTTGATCAACCACGAACATTTTGTCTGAGTTAGCGGGCGATATGGATGATAAAGATGTCACCGAAACGGTAAACATCAGGATGTTACGGGTTTTCATTGTTCTTCTCCCCCTCAATTACTGGCCGTGACTTCGACGCGGCGATTGGTCGGATTGCGTTCTCCATCGGCGGTCGAAACCTTGGGTTCGCTTTCGCCGCGACCCGAAACGGTGAGTGCCGACGCGTCTAGTCCGGACGCCTTAAATCTTGCGGCAACCGCTTCAGCGCGGAGGCGAGAGAGATTGTCATTATAGCCGTCAGAACCAGAGCGGTCGGTGTGGCCAATGACAGTAAAGCGGTTCCAGCGGCACGCCTCTTTATTCTCCGTGACGAAGGCAAGAGTTTCGTCGGCGTTTGCCGGAAGTACAATTGAATCCCAGTCGAAGAACAAAGTGGCCGCCAGCGGCGAGTCACACGCCGCCGTACGGGGGCGCGGCGGTGTAGGCGGCTCGGGCATGGCGACCATAGGAGCCGCGGGTGCGGGTTGGGTCATCAGCCGATGATATTTTTCGCAACGCGTCAGGCTTTCCTTGTCGCGAATTGAATTTTTAAGGAATCCGATGGCAATGCCGCACCAGACTTTGGCTTCTGATGCGTATGTATAGGCGCTGCCGAGCGATGCTAGCACCTCCGGGTTGGTCGTTGCCGCCAGCGCTTCATCATAACGCCGCTGCACCTCTGGGCGTAAATCGCGAACTTCCATCAAAGTCAAATCGACTTCTTGTGCAGCAGCTGGATATGCGGTGCATAACACCGTTCCTGCCACGAGTGCCTTTACCAAAGATCGTTTCATGATCATTTTCCTCCGAAGCAAATTATTATTTATTATGCGTTACTTAAGGCTATCATATCCTGCATAGACGGTCCCATGGGATCGACGTTCATCCTCGCAAAATCTTGCGAGCTGCTAACGTTCTGATTGATCAGATCGAGCAAATAGTTGCTATTATCCGAGGTACTTCCACCGCTGCTTGCAGTCGGCCCAAGATCGGCATCGAATGATTCAATGAGCCGGTCCATCATCATGTCTGGCATCGCACCACGAATGGCATCGCCCGCCGACATGGGGATAGCCGGATTATCATTCGCACTCATCGATGGAGCAAACGCCGCCATATCGAGCATATTGTGCATGACATTATCGCCACCAAATGCCGAGATCGAGCCTATATCTTGGACCGATCGCGGCGCACCGCTGTCGCCCAACAATTCGGACATTGTCAAAGCAGGGCCTTGATTGATGCCGCTGACAAAGTCATCCGCTTCCACCGCTCGCACCGAGCTGGCAACGTCGCCGGTACGCAACACGAAATCCTGAGATGGCGTCGAGGCCGTCTCCGCCCGATCCTGCTGCAAAGAGACGATATTGAACGGGTCAGAGCTGCCGGTGGTGGGGAGATATTCAAATTGCTCCAGCTTTGTGCCTTGCATGTCACTCGAAATGGCGGACGCCGGGTTCGCATCGGCCGCCAACCCGACCAGCGATGCCGCAATGATCGACGAGGTCGTGTTGGTAGTACGAAGCTGCTCTGTGGCCCGGCTGACTGCGTACTGCGCGACCCCTGTTGCAAACGCAGCATCAGCAACGATTCCGGTGGAGCCGTCAGCCTTGGTGTAGGTCGATTGCCCAGCAACGCTAACGTCGCCACCAGCAGCCGAATAACTGACGCCATCGGAGACCAAGCCGATGCTGACGATGCCCGCATCTGAGAGACTACGGAACTCGCCTGCATCGGTAACGCCGTTGCTGTTAACATCCTGCCACACGCCGAAGAGGGCAAAGCTATCGTCGCCCGAAGTAAGCTGGCCGTCGCCGTTACTATCGTAATTAGCAGCGAGAGCCTGAAGGTCGGTAAGGCGGCCGGTGCCAAATACGATTTCGGAGCCATCGTTGACGATGCCGTCACCGTTGCGGTCGAAAGCAAGTAACCCGTCGTCGGCCCCGACCCATGCAGTGCTCTGCGATTCCCCGTCGCCTGCATAATCGAACGTCACTCCGGCAGTGGTCGAAAGAAATTCCGCTCCATCTCCGTCAAGGTCGAGAACGACCGGGATAGCCGCAGGTTTAACGGTGATATCCAGAACCGACAATGGTCCAGTCGCAACATCTCCATCAGAATCTATTATCTCTACAGGGATAGAGAAACTGACGGGGTCGTTTGTCAGTATCGATGCACCAAAATCGCCTATCTGGAATGTCTGTCCAGCTTGCCAGGTATATTCGACACTATTGTAACCGTTGGGCGTGAATACGCCGATTACGGTTCCGTTGAGACTAGACCCTGGTTCGCCGGCGACACCTCCGACGCTGACCGATCCATCGCCGTTCTTTGTAACAGTAAATACTTGTCCATTCACCGTATAATTAGTCGCCGTCGTCGTCGGGATAATGACGCTGGCAAATTTCACTCCCAGATAAGCGATGGTGATCCCCGTAATGTCATCAATCGCACCATCACCAACGACATTATTACCATCGGCATCATCAAACGCCGTGATTTTTACCGTCGATCCAGTGCTCGATTTGAACAGAGCAGTTGCCCCATTCACCGTATAGTGCCCATCAAAAACATGATCACGGTTCGCAACGTTAGCGTAATTCTGACCGCCCACGGTGTCAGCGGTATTCCCTCTCAGGTCGGTAACAAAATCTACGCGGAATGTTTCACCCCCAGTACCAGACGCCCCGAGCGATGCTCCGCCGGCGATACCGCCGATAGTCGCCGTAGTATTTACAGTTCCACCATTTAACCCATTCAATTCTGGGGTAAGAAGTAAATCTCTACTATTATTATCGATTGATGTTCCCCCGAGAGTTTCGGCCAAAGGCACAAAGCCATTCCACGAATCGTTGCCACCAGTGAAATTATAATTCCCTCCGTTGAAATCTATATCCTGTGTGGAATCCAGTTTGGCGAACATAGTAACGGTGTAATCATCACCGGCAATAACAACGGTAAACACGCGTGCAGCAAGAGCAGCAGGGTCATTTCCGGTATAGGCAGTCAACGTCAGCCCATCGGCCGAAACGTCATATTTCACGTCAGCAAAGCTAACCTTGAGGCCTGTTGCCAGACTTTCCAAAGACTGGTTAAAATACACTTTCCCCGGACCATCCGCGCCGTAGTTATTACTGACTAAGGCATCAAAATCTAAGTCCTGTGTAAAGCTGTTACCGCTCGCATTCAAAAGACCATCGGCTAATGATATTGCCTTTGGATCGATAGCAACCGGTACATCGTCGATGATGTTGATCTTTACCGTACCAGTAGTCGTGTTATTGTTCACATCACGCACAGTGTAAGTAAACGTCTCAACCGCATTGACCGTATTCGTCCCAGCCACAGCACCGCTGTTGATCGGGCTGGTCAGCGTATAGGTGTAAGTACCATCTGTGTTCAGTACGAACTTGCCAATCGCGGTCGTAACAGTCTGCGCTGTATAGCCGTTCGAGGCAGCATTACCCACTGCCAGTGTCCCAGTCACGGTTTCAGCAGATGAGGATGTACCTGTGCTACCCGTCACTGTCCCAGCAGCAACGTCAGAGCCAGTGATCGTGGTGTCAAGCGCAGCTTCATTTACCGTCTTGACCTGATTGTCACCAACCAGCGTCACATCGTTAAGATTGATCGTCAGCGTCGTCGTCGATAGATCACCGTCGCTGTCCTTGATCGTATACACGAACGTATCGGTCGCATTGAGCGTAATGACATTAGCTTTGGCAACATAAGTGTAGCTGCCGTTCGCGTTTAGCGTCAAAGTACCAAGTGCTGTCACAACTACCGTCGTGCCATCCGTCACAGGCATCGTTGTATCGCTGCCAGCACGGATCCCAGTTACGCCGCCAACCGGTACAGTCACAGCCGCTCCGTCAGCACCGAACACATCATCAGTACCATCGGTCAACAGGTTCCCCGTAACCGTACCACCCTCACCAACCAGGTTGCTGTCAGGCGAGGCAACCGGTACATCGTCGATGATGTTGATCTTTACCGTACCAGTAGTCGTGTTATTGTTCACATCATCGACGATGTACCGGTTGCCTCGCCTGACAGCAACCTGGTTGGTGAGGGTGGT
>JBKJLZ010000024.1:0-3211 GCA_046596705.1 Sphingorhabdus sp.
CTGATTGCGTCGAGCCAGGGCGACAATGCCTACGCCGTCTGGGCGCTTCCTGACATGCGTTATATCGGACGCTTTGCAATAACTGCGGGTAGTTTTGGCGCAACCAGCGAAACCGACAGGATCGCTGCAATGGCGGGTGATTTCGGGGCAGATTACCCTGACGGCTTGTTCATCGCGCAGGATAGCAACAACGCACCCGCTGCGCAAAATTTCAAGCTGGTTGGATGGCAGGCGGTGAAAGCGGCGCTGGGCATTCAATGATCATTTAGAAAAGCATCGAGCCATCGTTCTGCCAATGCTTCGGCCTCGCTTGCGGTGAACGGCGCATTGCCCAGACTGAGTTCGAGCCATAGCCCGTCGATCAGCGCGGTTAACGCAATTGCGGCGAGCCGGGGGTCGGCGGGTGCTCCGGGACAGGCAGCAATCAGGCGCTCCATCTCGATACGATTTGCAGCGTAGATTTCATCATGGATTTTACCGATATCGACATCGACGCGGGCAAGACTCCAGAATGCGAGCCAAGTCGCCAAAAGCGCAGGATCGGTTATCGGCGAGCGGAAGTTTGCGGTCACAAACGCTAGTAAACGGGCGCGTGGCGACGAACCGGCGGCTTCGACTGCACATTTTAGAGCGATTTCGACACGTGCTCCGGTGGCGCGGTAGGTCGCGGCGACCAGCGCACCGATGCCGTCAAAATAATGTCGCAACAATCCAGGCGAAACGCCCGCCTCAAGACATATGGCTCGAACCGATGTTCCTTGAGCGCCGTGCTGGGCAAGACAGCGCGCGCACGCCGCAATTAGCGCCTCACGCCGCGTGTCAGCGCTCTCACGCGTGAAGGCTTGCCGTTCGCTCACGGCTTTGTTATACATCTGTATAACAAGAGAATCAACATGACAAAACCCACGCCGCGCGAAACCTTCGAAAACATCGGCCCGCTCGACGGATGGAGCCTGCCTTCATGGACCTATGACGACCCCGACATGTTCGCCGCCGAGGTCGAACGCGTTTTTGCGCCAAGCTGGCAGGTCGTTTGCCATGTCAGCGACGTCGCTGAAAAGGGCGACTGGCACAGCTTCGATTATCTGGGCGAAAGCGTCATTGTCGTACATGGTAACGACTCCACTCTCCGCGCCTTCACCAACGTCTGTCGCCACCGCGGCTCACGGATATTGGACGGCAGCAGCGGCTGCGCGAAAAAGCTCGTTTGCCCATATCACGCTTGGACGTACGAACTCGACGGGCGGTTGAGCGGTGTTCCCGACAGCGCCACCTATCCTGGTCTCGACAAATCGCAGCATAGATTGGCGCCGGTGTCGCTGGAAATTTGGCAGGGCTTCGTCTTCGTGCGGTTGAGGGATGAAGGCCCCAGCGTCGCCGAGATGATGACACCTTATGCAGCGATGATCGCTCCCTACCGGTTCGAGGAACTGCGCGCCAACGGTCGCGTCACGCTTCGCCCGCGTGAGGTCAACTGGAAGAATATCGGCGACAATTATTCTGATGGTTTACACATCACGGTCGCGCATCCCGGGCTGACGCGGCTTTTCGGCAGGAGTTACGGTGTCGAGGCTACGTCCCATGTCGATCGGATGTGGGGCGATCTGATCGACAAGCCCTCGGCCAACTGGTCGGAGCGGATGTATCAGCGGTTGCTGCCACCCGTGCCGCATTTGCCTGAAGAGCGGCAACGGCACTGGCTCTATTTCAAACTGTGGCCCAATGTGGCGTTCGACATCTACCCCGACCAGATCGACTTCATGCAGTGGTTGCCGGTGAGCCCGACGACCAGCCTGATCCGCGAGATCAGCTACGTTTTGCCGGATGACAGGAGAGAGATGCGCGTCGCTCGCTACCTCAACTGGCGAATCAACCGGCGGGTCAATGAAGAGGATACAGCGCTGATATCGCGGGTTCAGGCGGGCATGGCGTCGCGCAGTTTTTCGGTCGGGCCGCTGTCGGAAAAGGAAGTGTGCCTGCGCCATTTCTGCCAGCGGATGCGCGACCTGATCCCTGAAGCGCGACAAGACCAAAGACCCAAGGCTGGATGGAGCAAATCATGACGATGAGATACGACGCCGTCATCATCGGCGCAGGCCATAACGGCCTCGTCTGTGCCTTTTACCTTGCCCGCGCTGGGCTTAAAGTCCGCATTGTTGAACGCCGCGATATCGTCGGCGGCGCGGCGGTGACCGAGGAATTCCACCCCGGCTTTCGCAATTCGGTCGCGAGCTATACTGTCAGCTTGCTCCAGCCCAAAGTGATCGCCGACATGAAGCTCCCCGACCACGGCTACCGCGTGATCGAGCGACCAATATCAAACTTTTTACCGCAGGAAGATGGCGGTTATCTGAAGCTCGGCGGCGGGTTGGAACGGACTCAAAAGGAATTTGCGCGCTTTTCCGAGCATGACGCCCGAGTGCTGCCCGAATATTACGACATGCTCGAAGGTGTAGCCGATGTGCTGCGCGATCTTGCACTCAAATCGCCGCCCAATGTTGGTGGCGGAATCAAGACGCTGATCGACGGCGCGATGCAAGGGCGCGGGTTAATGAAACTAAGCCTGAGCCAACAACGTGACGTGCTTGAGCTTTTCACCAAATCGGCGCGAACCTTTGTTGATTCATGGTTCGAAAGTGAGGCTGTTAAGGCCGCATTCGGCTTCGATGCGGTGGTCGGTAATTATGCCAGCCCTGATACGCCAGGCAGTGCTTACGTCCTGCTTCACCACGTCTTTGGCGAAGTAAACGGAAAAAAGGGTGCGTGGGGCCATAGCATCGGCGGGATGGGCGCGATTACGCAAATGATGGCCAATGTCTGCCGCGAGCTTGGGGTGGAGATCAGTCTCGAAGCGCCGGTTTCTCGTGTAATCGTCGATAACGGAACGGCTGTTGGCGTTCGCCTTGGGAGCGGCGAAGAGATCATGGCGGACCGCGTCATCGCAAATGTCGGGCCGAAGATCCTTTACGAGAGGATGTTCGACGAGAGCGACCTGCAACCCGAGTTCAAGCGTCGGATTAAGTCATTCAAGGTGGGAAGCGGCACGTTCCGGATGAACGTCGCTTTGTCCGAACTGCCGCGCTTTGCCTGTCTACCCGAACCAGGCGAGCATCATCAGTCGGGCATCATCATTGCGCCGACGCTCGATTATATGGACGAGGCGTTCCTCGACGCCAAACGCTATGGCTGGTCGAAACGGCCGATCGTCGAA
>JBKJLZ010000046.1:0-5043 GCA_046596705.1 Sphingorhabdus sp.
TGCGGGCTATCCGGTGCCACGCAATCTCAATTACTTCTGGAACTTTGGAGTTCTAGCAGGCGTATGCCTGGTCATCCAGATCGTCACCGGTATCGTGCTTGCGATGCATTATTACGCCAGCGTCGACGGTGCTTTCAATAGCGTCGAACATATCATGCGCGACGTTAATTCAGGTTGGTTCATCCGTTACGCACACATGAACGGTGCCAGTTTCTTCTTCATCGTGGTCTACATCCATATTTTCCGCGGGCTTTATTTCGGTTCGTACAAAGCCCCCCGGGAAATGATCTGGTTGTTGGGCGTCGTGATCTTCCTCCTGATGATGGCGACCGGCTTCATGGGATATGTCCTTCCATGGGGACAGATGAGCTTTTGGGGTGCGCAGGTAATCACCGGCTTCTTCTCGGCTATACCGGTCGTTGGTGAGCCGCTACGCCAATGGATTTTAGGCGGATATGCACCGGATCAAGCGGCACTTAACCGCTTCTTCTCACTGCATTATCTCCTTCCTTTCGTTATTGCCGGCGTTATCATACTTCACATTTGGGCGTTGCATATTCCGGGTTCGAACAACCCGACTGGCGTCAGCATCAAGGGTGAGCAGGACACAGTGCCGTTTCATCCATATTATACCGCGAAGGACGGCTTCGGACTTGGCGTATTCCTGATATTCTTTGTCGCAGTTACTTTTTTCGTGCCAAATATGTTGGGGCATCCGGACAACTATATACCGGCTAATCCGCTGTCGACACCGGCTCACATTGTTCCTGAATGGTATTATCTGCCTTTTTACGCCATTCTTAAAGCGTTCACGGTTGACTTCGCTATTCCGTTCACCGGCATAGTTCTGGTTCCCGCAAAACTGATGGGCGTGCTCGCGATGTTCGGATCGATCCTGCTGTTGTTCTTTTTGCCGTGGCTGGATACTTCCCCGGTACGGTCCGGTAACTATCGTCCGATGTTCAAAAAGTTCTTCTGGTTCGGCTTGATCCCCTGCGTTCTGGTTCTCGGGATCTGCGGCGCGATGCCTGCTGAAGAGCCATATGTGATGCTGAGCCAGCTTGCTGCATTATACTATTTCGCCCACTTCTTGATTTTACTGCCGATCATTTCGCGTATCGAAAAGCCGCTTCCATTGCCCAATTCGATAACCGAAGCCGTTACCGGCAAGCCGCTCGATCTCGCGGCCGCTTAACAGGGAAAGCGCACATAATATGGTACGTCTCTTCGCATTTTTGGTCGGGTTGTTTTTCAGCGGTATGCTGCTGATCTCGTTTGGTAACAGTTTAATCGCTTGGGCGACTGAGCCTGCTATCGAAACTGCCGAGCATGAATTTCACAAGAAGCCTCTGGCCGAAAAGTTTCCACATGACGGCCCGCTAGGCAAATTCGATCGTGGTCAATTGCAGCGAGGATTGAAGGTATATACCGAGGTATGCGCCGCCTGTCACAGTATGAAGTTGGTGTCGTTCCGTAATTTTGCCGATCTCGGCTATAGCGAAGACGAAGTTAAAGCGATCGCCAAGGGTTGGAACACCGAAGTTCCTTCAATCGATCCGGTAACAGGCGAACCTGCCACCCGTCCGGCCATTCCTGCCGACAAAATTCCTTCGCCTCACGCAAATGAGACAGCGGCGCGAGCTGCCAATAATAATGCATTGCCGCCTGACTTTTCGCTTATTACCAAGGCTCGTGCCGATGGTCCGGCTTATGTGTATTCGCTCTTGTTAGGCTATCAAGAACAACCGGCTGAACTGCTTGAAAAGTTTCCAGAGGCAAAAACGCCCGACGGGCTTTACTACAATCCGTATTTTGCCAACCTCAACATTGCGATGGCACCGCCTCTGGTTGATGACGGCCAGGTCACTTATGACGATGGTACAAAGGCCACGAAAAAGCAGATGGCTAAGGATGTTGCGGCGTTTTTGACTTGGGCCGCCGAGCCCAAGTTGGAGAACCGCAAAAGTGCCGGTTGGGCTGCATTAGGCTTCTTGCTGATTTTCACGGTCTTGGCATTCCTGTCGTACAAGAACATCTGGGCCGACAAGAAGCATTGATTGACGGCGCACGGCGCGACCGATAATGGCTGCGTTTCGGTCATCGTACCAAAGCGGGTATAGCATAGTGGTAATGCACTAGCCTTCCAAGCTAGCTAGAGGGGTTCGATTCCCCTTACCCGCTCCACCGTTTTAGTCCATTTTGCCATTTCCTGTTACACTTTGCGACAATGCAGCGGTTGCGTTGACAAAGCGCTGCGACATATTGATCCTATATTCACTTCATCCGGTAAGAAGCGGCCGAAATGATTAAGGAACAATGACATGAAGAAATCAGTGATATTTGGTAGTATGACCGCGTTGCTGTTGGCATCGGCGGCACTCAATGCCGCACCCGGCGCGGGCAAAATGGCGGTCGACTCAGACGGCGATGGTGCTGTTAGCAAGACTGAAGCAATGGCGCGTGCTGATGCGATGTTTGCCAAAATGGACGCCAATAATGATGGCACGGTTAATGAGGCCGATAGGGCTGCAAAAATGAAAGAGCGTTTTGCCAAGATGGATGCCGATAACAGCGGCACCTTGAGCGAGGCCGAATTTATGGCAGCGAACGAGGCCCGAACCGAAAAGCGTGCAGAGCGTCGTGAGATGCGGGGTAAGCGCGTCGGCAATCGAGGCAATGCCGGCGGTATGCGTAGGATGAAAATGTCGGATACAAACAACGATCAAGCCGTTACCCAAGCCGAATTCCGTGCCGCTGCCGAAGTACGGTTCTCTAAGGCCGATACGAACAACGATGGTTCTATTTCGGCCGACGAGCGCAAAGCACAGCGCAAGGGCAATTGGGGTCAGCGTCGGGCGATGCAGACCCCTGACGCCGGCTAAAAACTTTGCCAGCGCGGTCATTTACATTCCCCTGTTATGGCCGTTCAAAGCAGGGCCGGAGCGCAGTACCAAAACTGCCTCCGGCCTTTGCTTGTCATCACGGACCAATCGCCAGATAGTGAATTTGCATGACCAAAGCCCGCCCACATCTTCTACTGGTTGACGACGAAGCCTCAATCCGCGATCCCTTAAGCAAATATCTAGAGCGGCAGGGCTTCCGAGTGACGGATGCCGCCGATGCATCGATGGCGCGTTCGGCGTTGCTTGCCTACGACATCGACCTGGTCCTTCTGGATATCATGATGCCCGGTGAGGACGGCCTTAGTCTGTGCCGTAATATTGCCGCCAATGATGGCCCACCAGTCATCTTGCTTACCGCAAAGTCAGAGGAAACCGACCGTATAATCGGGCTCGAGATCGGTTCTGATGATTACGTCATTAAGCCATTCTCCCCCCGCGAATTGGTTGCGCGCATTAAAGTTGTATTGCGACGGATATCGTCAGGTTTGCCCATCACCGGTGGCACCGGGGAAAGATACAACTTCGCCGGTTGGACGTTAAACACCGGCGCACAAACTTTGCACGATCCGGCAAGTGTCCTGGTCCCGTTATCGTCCGGCGAATACCGCATGCTGCAAGCCTTGGTCGAGCGTGCGGGCCAAGTGCTGACCCGCGACCAATTGCTTGACCTGACACGGGGCCGTGAAGGTGGTCCGTTCGACCGCGCCATCGACAATCAGGTGAGCCGTTTGCGCCGCAAGATCGAGACCGACGCTAAAGATCCACAGCATATCAAAACAATCTGGGGCGGCGGTTACCGCTTTTCTACGGAAGTGAAGCAACTGTAATGCGAATCTTGGGGCGATTTATCTGGCCACGCAGCCTATATGGGCAGATATTACTGGTCGTCGCGCTCGGATTACTAGTCGCTCAGTCGATCAATGCTTACATGCTGCTGTCGGGCTCACACAATCGGGCGGTGGTTGAGGCTGCGACCATGGTTGTTGGGCGTGTGGTCAACCAGATCGAACGGAAACGCGACCAGGGGATGACGTTGAGTGCCGGTTCACGCAATGAGACGCGTGCCGGACCAAATTTCCGCCGCCGTTCGCAGATGATTTCGCTTAGCATCGATACCGCCCCGATTGTCATCGCCCGCTATCAGGGACAGCCAGAACTCGCCGGGCGCGTTGCCGAATTCATTGCGCAAACCGATGCTGGACTAGCCGAAGTCCGGATATCGTCTGGCTCGCTCGCTTTGCTGCCACCCCAGTTGCGCGGTCAAAAGCTTCGTTACCGGACGCTGACGAGGCTAAACGCCCAAGCTCGTCCCCGGCCGCAATTTGCAGTTCTATTCTCGGCACGGTTAGAGGACGGCAGGTGGGTTAATGCCGCGGGTCTCGTCCGACCTAGCGAAACTGGTTCAATTATCGCGCTGCTGCTGCAAACGCTGACGCTTTATATCGCAGTATTATTCCCACTCGCTTGGGTCGTGCGTCGCGTTTCTAAGCCGCTAGAGCAACTGACTAGCCGCGTGCAGCGTATTGGGCTGGCGGGGGAAATCGGCCCGCAAGATAGCAATGGTCCTGACGATATTCGGCAGCTGATCGAAGCCTTTAATGCCATGCAAGCCCGCGTGTCGATGTTGCTTGGTGAAAAGGACGTCATGCTGGGCGCCATTGGTCACGACTTGAAAACGCCCTTGGCGGCTTTGCGCGTCCGCATCGAATCGGTCGAGGACGATACTGAGCGAGACAAGATGGCGTCGACAATCGACGAGATGGTGACCATTCTCGACGACATACTGACACTGGCCCGACTCGGGAAATCCGGCGAAGCAAGCCAGCGCACCGACATTGGTGCCCTGGTCGGCGCAGTGGCGGAGGAATTTTCCGATGCGGAAATGGTCGAGCCTGGCGAACGAGTGGTCGCTAACATTCGCCCTGTCTTATTGAGACGAGCGCTTAGAAACCTGATCAGCAATGCCATTATTTACGGCAAAAGCGCTTCGATTTCGGTGAAAGTATCTGGCAGGCGCGTGCTCATCGCAATCGAAGATAACGGTCCCGGAATTGCACTTAGTCTGATGGATGCAATGTTTGAACCCTTTGCCCGGGCCGAAAATTCCAGGAGCCGCTCTACCGGCGGCTCGGGTCTCGGG
>JBKJLZ010000107.1:0-5815 GCA_046596705.1 Sphingorhabdus sp.
CATATCGCGGCATGTTGACGTGGATCATTTCGACCGCACAACATGCCAGGCCGAATGTCATCCACCATAAGGAACCGGTGCGAGCCCAATTGAAAAGATCTTCGGTCGAGGTGACCAGAAACCCCTTATCATTGACCTCACCCTGCATATCCTTGAAAAAGTCTATATCTGGCGCAGTACCTGGCAGCGGAGGCTGTGTTGCAATTACTCCCATTCGAGCGCTCCAACTTTCCAAGCATAGATGAAGCCAATGACCAGTTCGAATAGGAAAAGCATCATGGTGCCCCAGCCAACCCAACCGGTCTCACCAAGGCTAACCGCCCACGGAAACAAAAACGCTGCTTCGAGATCAAAAATGATAAACAAAATTGCGACGAGATAGAAACGCACGTCGAACTGGCTGCGCGAGTCTTCGAAAGCGGGGAATCCGCATTCATATTCGGTCAGCTTTGCTTCAGTTGGCTGATGCGCGCCGGTCAAGCGGGAAATTCCCATAGGGAGGAAAACAAAAAGGGTCGATATCCCAAGGGCTACGCCGAGGAATAACAAGATCGGTAGATATTGCGATAAATCAGTCACAAACAGACTCGCTCGAACCCATGAAATATGCCGGGCTTCTAGGCATTCGCTCCCCATCCCGCAAGTGTCGAGACACGCTTTTTCGAGGCATTGGGCGCTTTATTTAAGCGCACCTGCTAGCAGTTTATGCAACTTGCTATGCAAGATGTCATTCGCCGCTAAAACCTGCGTGTCTGCAATGTGCGGGCTTCGACCGCGATAGTCGGTGACAAAGCCGCCGGCTTCTCGCACGATCAAGCATCCAGCGGCTGTGTCCCATGGCGCTAATCCGCTTTCCCAAAAGCCATCATAACGGCCCGCTGCGAGCCAGGCGAGATCGAGGCTTGCCGCACCGAAGCGGCGAATACCTGCGACCTCAGGGCCGATTGCAGCAAACACCTTGCTCCACTCCTCGAAATCGCCATGTCCTTTGTACGGCGTGCCGGTTGCAATCAGGGCTTCATTCAACTGACGCCGTGCCGAGACGCGCAACCGTTTGTGGCCCAGATACGCACCCTTGCCGCGCTCAGCCCAGAAACTCTCATCGGTAATCGGGTTATAGACGATCCCAGCAAAGATATCTCCCCAGCCCGATCCGTCGGGCTTGGGGTCTTGCACCGCAATCGAAATGGCAAAATGCGGAATACCGTGCAAGAAGTTGGTGGTGCCATCAAGCGGATCGACGATAAAGCGTGGCTTGCCCGGTGTCCCCTCAATCTCGCCGCCTTCTTCCATTAAGAAACCCCAATCAGGGCGCGCATTTTCGAGCTCGTGGAAAATTGTATTTTCGGATTTCTGGTCGGCCTTCGATACAAAATCTGCAGGCCCCTTTTGGGATACCTGCAAATGTTCAATCTCGCCAAAATCGCGGCGTAGCTTGCCACCCGCCTTGCGCGCAGCTTTTTCCATGACGGTCAACAGGCCGGTTAATGCTGGCATCAGTCGGCCTTCTTCACATATTCCCTAGCATAGACATCGACCACAATCCGCGTGCCTGCACCGATAAACGGAGGTACCATCACGCGGACACCGTTATCGAGGATGGCTGGCTTATAGCTCGACGAAGCGGTTTGACCTTTTACGACTGCGTCGGCTTCGACGATCATAGCTTCAATTTGGTCGGGCAAAGCGACAGACAAAGCCTCGTCATCATACATTTCCATGACGACATCCATGCCGTCCTGAAGGAAAGCTGCGGCATCGCCGAGCAAATCGCTGGGCAACGTCACCTGATCATAGGTTTCCTTGTCCATAAACACGAGGTTTTCGCCCTCAGCATATAAAAACTGAAAATCTTTCTGGTCCAGGCGAACCTTTTCAACGCTTTCGGCAGAACGGAAACGAATGTTGTTCTTGCGGCCATCGCGCAGGTTTTTAAGCTCAACCTGCATATACGCGCCGCCCTTGCCAGGTTGGGTATGCGCGGTTTTCACGACACGCCAAAGCCCACCTTCATATTCAAGGATATTGCCCGGCTTTATTTCAACCGCGTTGATTTTCATCTGGAAGACTCGCTAACAAGTGGAAAGAGCAAGCGCGCCAAAGCGTGCCGTTGGCCGCGGCCTTTAACGAGAGCGGCGTTTAAGGGCAAGTCGTAACCCCGTTTTCAACCAACGAACTTCGCTAGATAGTGCTTCGGCACGGCGATTGGTTCAATCCAACCCGCCATTTTCACCGTCAACGCTGCAGCAAATAAAACACCGCAGATCACGCAAATTACCAGCACCAAGCGGTTGCCGCTGCCGTTGCGGCCTAACAGCCAATATAATCCGCATCCTAGATGGGTGGCAAAGGCAAAGACTGCGAGAAAATAATAAGGAACGAAAAACCTGGCTAATCCAGCATAATAGCCCGCTACGGCAAAGTATATATTTGTGTCAGTGCCATCACTCAATCGGGCTTGAAATACAGCGGTCAAATGCACCAACAAGAAAAATAAAAGATATATTCCTGATAAGGCTTGCATCCAACCCACAATACCACTGATTTGCTTTCTGCGACGCCAGATCATCGTCAACCCGGATGTCATCTGGAATACGATTGCTATAAGCAAGAGGCTTTCCGCCACAATATGTCTATAAATAGGCCGCGTAGCTTCCATGAAGCTGATATGGCTTTTTACGCTGACAAAAAGGGCAGCATGGTTTGCAAAGTGTAAAGCTATGAAGCAGGCTATAACCGCACCAGAAATACGGTGGGCTGTACTGAGCGGAGGCGTCATTTCGCAAGCACTGCGTTGAACGCCTTTACCGCCTCTGCGACGCCAGCGGGATGAGCCCACACCGCGTTGCTTACTGCGATAAAATCTGCGCCTGCGTCGATGATGGGCTTCGCATTTTCAGGCGTAATGCCACCGATTGCTACGCAGGGTATTTCCATTACACGCGCCCATTTCTCGAGTGTGTCGAGTTCGGCAATATGCTCTACATCTTTTGTCATCGTGGGATAAAACGCTCCGAAGGCGACATAGTCCGCACCGACCTCTGCTGCTTCCATCGCAAGATGCCGGCTATTGTGGCAAGTCACGCCGATCTGGAACCCCTTGCCCAGTTGCGCTCGCGCATCCGCAATATCGCCGTCAGACTGTCCCAAGTGAACGCCGTCAGCATTGAGCCGTTTGGCCAGCGCAACGCTATCGTTGACAATGAAGGCCACGTCATGCGCTCGGCATATCTCCTGCAACGGCTCCGCCAATGCGGCAGCTTCGTGTTGATCGATGCCCTTAATTCGAAACTGAAACGCAGCGACCGGGCCAGCTAACAGAGCCTCCGTTAGTTGCGCAGGAAAATTGCCGCCGACGTTTAGCGGCGAAATCAGATAAAGCTGGCAGGGCGGAGTAATCATGCGGGGTTCATAGCCACGTAAGTAACTCATTGTAAACGACGAGGAGCAGCTAAATGAGAATGTTTTTGATGCCGACGGTGGTGATCGCTCTGACAGGTTGCGTAACGACAACAAAAGCAGGCGCAGATCGCCAAAATGTCCAGCTCGGCCAGACTGCTTATGTTGGCGGCATGCGGGTGCAACCCGTGGCTGTATTAGAAGATAGCCGCTGCCCTAAAAACGTACGCTGCGTCTGGGCCGGGCAAGTTCGGCTGAAGATGTTGTGGATAAAGCCTTCGGGTGATGAGCCGTTTGAGCTCACTTTAGGTGAACCGAAGCTGCTGGCCGATGACAAGATTACACTTACCATGGTAAAACCTGAAAAGACGACCAACGGGCAAACCACATCCGCTGATTACCGTTTCTCTTTTGATTTTGGAGGCGGGATTTAGCGGTCTCAAGCCAATGATGCTAAATTGATGTCGTTTATAGCTTTGCCTAGTGATTGATCGAATTCCTCGTTGCTCATTTGGTGACGCAGGTCTTCCAACAGCGCCCGGCTAAAGCTGGCAATCATCCTTGTATTTTTGGCAAGCTCTGCACACGCATCCGTGCGTGAGAAACCGCCTGATAAAGCCACTACACGCAACACACGTGGGTGATCGACCAACGACGAATATAAATTGGCTTCCGCAGGGATGGACAGCTTCAGCATGACCTGCTTGTCGTCCGGCATCGCATCGAGCGCCTTAGTCAGCTCAGCGAGCAAAATTGCATCGCATTGCGCTCGGTCGGCACTCCTGATGTTTATCTCGGGCTCTATCATTGGCATCAGGCCGCTATCCAGTATCTGGATCGCAACTTCGAACTGCTGCTTTACAACCGCCTTGATCCCGTTTTTCGATGCGAGATTAATGACCGAACGCATTTTGGTTCCAAAAATATCTTTTGCTTTCACGCGACAAAGCAACGCATCAAGATCGGGTATCGGTTTCATCAATTGAACGCCGTCGGATTCTTCTTCAAGACCCTTGTCGACCTTCAAAAACGGCACTACACCGCGATCCCACAGGGCAGTAGGCACCGCCTTGCCATCGATTTCGCCGTCCATCGTCCGTTCGAACAGGATTGCGCCGATCACCTTTTCACCATTGAAGCATGGCGCAGTAATAATCCGCGTCCGCATATCGTGGATCAGCGCAAACATTTCCTCATCATTGGAAAACGCATCCTCATTTATTCCATATCCCTTCAATGCCTTGGGTGTCGAACCGCCACTCTGATCGAGCGCAGCAATAAAGCCTTGCCCAACCGCCATTTGCTGCATCATTTTGGGGTCATTCATGTGATCGTCCTTCTAAAGTCTCTGAGGGCATACGTATGCAACGCGTGATAAAAAATGGGTGTGTGTCGATTAGCCAGTCTGCATTATTCTGGGACTTGCAATGCCTCGACGCCTGGCAGCGGCTTACCTTCCATCCATTCCAGGAATGCCCCGCCAGCGGTAGATATGAAGCTGAAATCTTGGGTAACGCCAGCATGTGCTAGCGCAGCAACAGTGTCGCCGCCGCCTGCCACCGAAATCAGCGATCCTTCCTTAGTCAGCGCCGCAGCCGTTTGAGCCAACGCGACCGTTGCTGTGTCGAAGGGCGGCAACTCAAAGGCACCCATCGGGCCGTTCCATACTAACGTCCGACAATTTTTTAGTACGTCAGCCAGCGCTTCGACAGCCGCAGGTCCTACGTCGAGGATCATTTCATCTTCAGCAACTTCGTGCACATTCACTATGCGAATGGCCGGATTAGCGCGGAATTCGCGTGACGTCACGACGTCATATGGCAAATGAACCGTGCAACCCGCCTTATCTGCTGCATCCAGTATGGCATTTGCGGTATCTGCAAGATCGTGCTCGCACAGCGACTTTCCAACATCAACTCCTCGCGCCGCCAGAAAAGTGTTGGCCATTCCGCCGCCAATAATCAAATGGTCGACTTTGGTCACCAAGTGCGTCAGCACGTCAAGCTTCGACGAAACCTTGGCTCCCCCTACCACCGCTGCTACCGGATGCTCAGGCTTACCGAGCGCAGCTTCCAAAGCTTTCAACTCGGCTTCCATAGATCGTCCGGCATAAGCCGGAAGCAAATGAGCGAGGCCCTCCGTACTCATATGCGCACGATGTGCGGTGGAAAAGGCATCGTTGACGTAGAGATCACCGTTGGCGGCAACCAGCTTTGCCAATTCAATATCGTTAGTTTCTTCACCCGGCCAAAATCGGGTGTTTTCTAGCAAGGCAATATCGCCGTCGGCTAATATGCCAACAGATTGCGTTACCACGTCACCGAAAATCTCTGGCACGTACATTATCTCGCGACCCGTCACCTTTTCCAAAGCGTCGAGCACCATCGATACCGACATCTCACTATGCTTGGCGCCC
>JBKJLZ010000224.1:0-3635 GCA_046596705.1 Sphingorhabdus sp.
CATCCGCTGCGAAAACGATCATTCCACCGAGGTTTATCGAGATGTGCACCTCTATGTCAGAAACAGCTCGCGCTTCATCAAGCAGACTATTGGCAAGATTCACTTTCTCGACATCGATGCCCCAACCAGCATCGACAATTGGCCAGACAATCTGCCCGCCCTTGCCGTGGCTATGCATCATCGTACCCATTATGTTGACCAACCGCGCACCAGCTTCAAATTCAAGAACAGCGGCACAAGCAAGCGCCAGATACCAGCCCATCGAATTTCCCGTCACAGCCACAATATCATAGCGATCGCGGTCAATTGCCGCGAAATCTGCCAGCGCACAGGCGTAGATGAGCAACGACGCGTTATCACCCGTCATATGCGTTGAAGGACTAAATTTTTCGGCGCCATCCAACGCGGAAATGGGGATCTGCCCTGATGAACGTCGCAGAGCATCAAGCTGCTCTATCAATTCCCAGCGGGCGCTGTGGTGCTTTTTCAGATAACCAAGTTCAGCCGCATTGTACGTGCCGCGGCCGGGACATATGACGACCGCTTTCTCTTTCATGCGACCACCGCTTTGGCCGCCTCAATAATCGACGCCTTGCTTGGCAGAACCAGCTCGGCTGCCGGTCCCAACGGAATGAAACAATCTTCAGCTGTAATGCGGCTGACCACATCGCCTCTCCCCGCTTCGGTCAGCATCGTCATCAATTTCTCGCTGAGACTACCTGAACGGCGGGTTTCATCTACGATCAGTACCTTCTCGCAATCTGCAACCGCTGCCACGATTGCGCGATCGTTAAGCGGGTGCAACCAGCGGAGATCAATGATCCGCAGATCTATGCCCGCACTGCGAAGTTCGTCCTCTGCTTGACGCGACAGATAATAACCATTTCCATATGTTATGATCGCCAGTTGAGTGCCGTGTCCATGCAATCCCAACTCGCCAAACGGAATCGGCGCCGCATTTTCTGGAGCAATATAAGGGGCTGTCCATCCCGCGTCTTCGGGATCCTTCAGGTCAGTCGTGTGATAAAGCGCAATCGGCTCTACAAATACCACAACCCGTCCATCCTCGTGCGCCATCCGAACACATTCGCGCAGCATCGCAGGGGCATCGGCGGCGTTTGAGGGGCATGCGACTATGATCCCCGGAATGTCGGTCAACACTGCAAGCGAGTTGTCGTTGTGGAAATGTCCGCCAAATCCTTTTTGATAAGGCAACCCCGCAATCCGAAGCACCATCGGGTTGCGATACTGTCCGTTGGAAAAGAACGACAGCGTGGCCGCCTCGCCGCGTATCTGGTCTTCGGCATTATGCAGGTAGGCAAGGAACTGAACCTCTGGGATCGGTACAAAACCGTTGTGCCCCATGCCAATCGCAAGGCCCAATATCGTCTGCTCATCCAGCAGAGTGTCAAAAACTCTAGCCGCGCCGAATTTGTCCTGCAAACCTTGGGTGACGCCATAAACGCCGCCCTTTTTTGCGACATCCTCTCCAAACAGCGATATGTTGGGATAGCGCAACATCAGATCGGCGAGCGCAAAGTTGATGCTCTTGGCCAGCGTCACGGGCTTGGCAAGGTTGCGGGCATCTTTAGCGAACAATGCATTACGCGAATCAGCGTCGGGTAATATCGGCGACGCTTTTCTGCCGACCGCTGGGAGGATCGAAGCCATGACGTCGGTCACAGTTTCCAACCGCGGTTTGGCCAACGCGTCCTGAGCAACGCGACTAACGCGCGCCCGCATTTCTTCATATCGCGCCACGATCTCGTCGCCTGACATGCCGGCCTGCTCGTGCAATATGCGCGCCGAATGCAGCAAGGGATCTTGCACTTCTGCCGCTTCGATATGGGCAAGCGCGGAATAGCTTGCTTCGACATCTGCGCCCGCGTGGCCCATCAGCCGAACGGTGCGCATATGCAGAAATACCGGACGACGCTGCGACCGGGCATACGCCACAGCCTCCTCACATCCGCGCATTGCATCGTTCAGGTCGACGCCGTCGCACTGGGTATAATGCAGCGCTGGACGATGCGAAAAGCTGGCCTCGATCCAGCCGCCGGGTGTACGCACCGAAATGCCGATGCCATTATCCTCACAGATAAAGATGATCGGCATCGGTAAATGTTGATACGCCGCCCAGGACGCCGCGTTAAAGGCACCTTGCGAAGTAGAATGGTTCGCCGAGGCGTCGCCGAACGAGCACAATATGATCCCGTCATTGGGCAATACTGATTCATTAAGCTTCAACCGGTGCGCCATGCCAATGGAATGCGCCGCCCCGACCGCTTTGGGCAAATGCGATGCAATCGTGCTCGTCTGCGGCGGAACAAACGTGTGAGCACAACCAAGCACTTTATGTCGCCCACCAGAGATCGGGTCTGCGGCGGACGCAGCGAACGACAGCGCCATGTCATACAACGGCGTCAACCCACCCGCCTGCTTCTTGCGCTGGATCAGGAATGCACCATCGCGGTAGTGCAAAAACGCCATATCAGTTGACCGCGTCGCTGCGGCCATTGCGGCAGTGCCTTCATGCCCGGAGCTGCCGATCGAATAGAATGTCTTGCCCTTTGATCGCCGCGCCCACAGATCGAGATGGCGGCTCATTATCTGGCTATCGAACAGATCAACCAACCGGTGTGCAGGTACCGAAAATGCTGCAACATTGCTGCGCGGCGCGGGAAAGTCGTGTGCGCCGACACGCGTTACGAAAGCTTCATCTATTATCGTCGGGCGGTCAAACATAACGGGGCGTGAATAACGCGAACCGGCACAAAAGCCACAGTTATTTCCGAAATTCAATCGCACGATTAAATATATGGATTTGTACAAAATGCTTGATAGGATGGATATTGAGAGAGAAGTAATTCCCCGGGAAAAACCCAGAGATTGTGTGGCCGATAGCCAAAACAGGCACAAAAGTGCTGCGTTATTCGGTCGATGAGGAGGAGAGAGAAATGCGTCGATTTAACAGAGTAATTGCGGCTGCCTTGTGCAGCACTATTTGCGGTGCAGTGATGATGCCTTCAGCTTATGCGCAGGACGCGCAAGCCGAAGACGATTCGAGCGATGAACCCATTATCGTAACCGCGACTTTGCGCGCGATGGATGTTCAGGACATTCCACTGGCCGTTACTGCGGTGGCGCCAGAGACGCTGGAACGAGAAGGTATATCCGACATCAAGACGTTGTCGTCAATTTCGCCCAGCTTCAATATCCAGTCGTCACAAACTGAAACTCAAGGTACCTCGATCAAAATTCGGGGTGTAGGGACCACTGGTAACAACACTGGTCTCGAAAGTTCTGTCGGCGTATTTATCGACGGCGTGTATCAGTCGCGCCCCGGTGTTGCGCTCGGTGACCTTGTCGATCTCGAACGTCTCGAGATTCTGCGTGGCCCGCAAGGCACATTATTTGGTCGCAACACTTCTGCGGGTGCGCTGAACATTACGACAAAGAAGGCTAATCTTTCGGAAGTTGAAGGCTTTGCCAATGCAAGTTATGGCAATTATAACTTCATCAACGTCCAAGGCGGCGTTAGCGTTCCGATTGTTCAGGACGTTGCAGCCTTTCGGATATCGGGCACTTATCGCAAACGTGACGGCTTTTTGAAAAGTTCGACCGGGGCGGAAAGC
>JBKJLZ010000240.1:0-8716 GCA_046596705.1 Sphingorhabdus sp.
TCGAGGTTCCGATCGGCACGCTGACATCACGGCTGGTGCGCGGGCGCGAGGCGCTGGTACGCGAATTGGGAGAAGCGGCATGACCTTCGATCGCGCAACGATTGCTGCCTATGTCGATGGCGAACTCGATTTGATAGCCGCCAAGCGCATTGAAAAGGCGATGACCGACGATGCCGGATTGTTGCAGGCGGTCGAGCAGCAACGTCTACTGCGGTCAAAGCTGGCGGGCCATTATGCACCGGTTCTGGACGAGGCTTTGCCAGACCGTCTGACGGCGTTGTTGACATCGAATGTCGACGATAGTTTGACCCGCCGCCGCGAGACTGGCGAAGCCCGCCGTCCCGCGATTGCGCAATGGAGCGCGATGGCAGCTTCTCTAGCTTTGGGACTGATGATCGGAGGCTACGCATTCGATCGTGATGCGGGTTATGTGAGCGATAATGGCGGAAATATGGTTGCATCTGGCGCGCTGTCCAATGCACTGGATACGCAGCTGGCGGCGACCCAAGCTCCGGCATCGACAATCCGCATCGGCACCAGCTTTGCCGACCAATCGGGAAGTTATTGTCGTACATTCGAAAGCACCGTGGTTGATGGTATCGCTTGCAACAGCGACGGGGACTGGCAACTGCGCCAGACTGTCTCAGGCGAAAAAGCCACTCAATACAGACAGGCTTCTGCCGGCGCGCTTGCTGAGGCTGCAGCGGCGATGATTGCGGGCGAGCCGTTTGATGCCGTGCAGGAAAAGGCTGCGAAGGATCGCGGGTGGAAGAAGTAAATCGAAAGCAGAAAAAATGGCGGAAGCATCATACTTCCGCCATTCCTTAGGTCGGCTGGGTTTCAGGGAGGGGAATTTCAGCCAACCGTTACGCGCCCGGCACGGTAGCCGCGCTCGCGCATTTCTTTCACATAATCCTTATCTGCATCGACCAGTTCATGATGATATTCTTCCCAAGCATCGCGCTGGTCTTCGGCATCGGTCGAATTGCGCAGGTCGCTGCCCAGTTCCTGTTCGGCCTCACGCACATCGGCGAGATAGGCATACCAAGGCTTGTTATAGATCCCGGCAATTGGTTCGCTGCGGATTTCGGTATGGTCGTCGGCGCTGTCGGCAAATGTTGCCGCCTGGCTCGATGCGGCTGCGATAGTTGCGCCCGCGAGCATCATCATTCTTGTGAAATTTTTCATTGGTCATCTCCTTGAACCTGATGGTGTCATGGGAACGATCAGCGATCTTGTTTTAATCCGCTGCAAAGAATTTTTTTGGCCAAGGAATATGCCGACAACCGGTCTTGATATGCTGTCCGCATCGGCTATCCATTCGGTTTCATTTACCAACAGGGATTTCTTATGCCATCCGGTCTCGCCGCACTTCTTGACGATGTAGCAACGATTGCGAAAATTGCCGCTTCGTCGATTGACGATGTCGCGGCGGCCGCGGGAAAGGCGAGCACTAAGGCGGCTGGCGTGGTGATCGACGATACCGCCGTCACCCCGCAATACGTCACTGGATTTACTCCCGATCGTGAGCTGCCGATTATCTGGCGAATTGCCAAGGGCTCGATGAAGAACAAGTTGCTATTCATTTTGCCGGCGGCGCTCTTGCTAAGCGCGTTTCTGCCCTGGGCGATTACTCCGATATTGATGATTGGCGCCTGCTATCTTTGCTTCGAGGGTGCGGAGAAGGTGATCGAGAAATTTTCAAGCGCCCCCCATGAAGAATCATTGGCCGAAGAGGTGGCCGAGTTGAACAGCGCCGATCATGAGGAAAAGATGGCCGCAGGCGCAATTCGCACCGACTTTATCCTCTCGGCTGAGATTATGGCGATCGCTTTGAAAGATATCGCCGCGGATATTCCGTCAATCTGGGGGCAGGCGGGAGCATTGATCGTGGTAGCGATTGGTATCACCATCGCAGTTTACGGCGTTGTGGGATTGATCGTGAAGATGGATGATATTGGGCTCCACATGGCCCAACAAAAAAATGGTGGTTCGCAAGCGTTGGGGCGCGGGTTGGTGCTGGCTATGCCCAAACTGTTGGCTTTTCTTTCAACGATCGGCACTGCTGCGATGTTATGGGTGGGCGGGCAAATCATATTGCACGGCTTTCATATCTATCCCGGCGAGTTGATCGGGATCACCGGCGGTGTTTTGGGCTGGCTCGCCGATGCAACTTTATGCGGTATTTTCGGGCTTGCAGTCGGCGCGGTAATTGTATGGCTGCATCACAAGTTCTGGCCGTCAAAAGCGCATTAGACGTTTGCTAAAACTCTCGCGGGGTGCATGCCATCAACATAGCCCATAAACGGCGGATGGATGTTGTAGCCCAGTAATTGCTGTGCTCGTTCGGGCAATGTAGCAGCAATGGCCGGAGGAACGGACAGTAGCATGTTTTCAAGCTGTCGGGTCCAGCCCGGGCAATATTGCGGGGTGATAATCATTCGTGCTTTGGCCGACCGGTTCGCGCCGCCACGATGCCATAAAGTGCCCTTTGCCAGCATAAGCGAACCCGGTTTCATTGTCACTTGCAATGCATCGCTCCGAGCGCCGGGATCGTGCGCCTGCGCGTTGAATTCGGTTGTCGTGAAGCTGGTTACATTGCTCGATCCGGGAAACTCGTTTTCCGGCCAGACATGGCTGCCCGGGATAATTTCTGTCGCTCCGTTCTCTTCGGTGGTTTCATCAATGGCCCAGAAGGCGCTGACGCCGAGCGACTGGCGGGGGCGGGGAAGGCGGTAATGGCCGTCATCAAAATGCCAAGGCTGAACCGTTTCGCCTGGGTGAATGTTGATCGCAAGGCATGCTGACAAAAGACACTCTTTGCCGTGGTCCGCTTCGGCAAAAGCCAATGCCAACGGATGGCAGGCAAGGTCTGCGAATATCCGCCCTTTTGCAAGCATCGCATAAACGCGATTGGTTTTCAGACCCTCGAAATCATTGCGGCCGGCAATGTCAGCGGCAAGATAAGGCGCGAGTGAGTTTCGAAGGTCTTCGACCATTTGGGGCTCAAGCACCGACTCGAACAGAACGTAACCGTCGCGGTCGAATTCGTCACGCTTCGCCGCAAAGGCCGTAGCGTCATCCAACATAGCTCGCCAGTCGCTCATGATCGCCTCTCCTCAAAGAATGCGAAACGTTGCAACCGGCGGCGATAATGTCAAGAAATGGCAGGAGTTGGGGGACTCGAACCCACGACCCTCGGTTTTGGAGACCGATGCTCTACCAACTGAGCTAAACTCCTGCACTCCGCATTGCTGCGAAGAGTGGTGCCCTTAACGCCGATAAGGCAAGGGGGCAAGTGCGATGTTAAGACCGGGGACTGTCCCCGCATGGGGACAGTCCCTGCGCAGCGTCAGAACTTAAATCCGGCCTCAACGCCCCAGATGCGCGGTTCGTTGACGAAGCCGGTCAAGTTGTTGAAGTCGATACCACCGACCGCCGACGTGTCCTTGGTGATGTTGCGAACGAACGCAGCCAGATCATAGCTGTCCGTTTTGTAGCCAACACGCAAACCGCCCTCAAGCATGCGCTTGTCCTGGAATTCGACCGATTCATACAGGAAGAAGTTGATCTTCGAACGGTAAGCCCAGTCGGTGTAGGCGTAAATTTCGCCATTGCCCACAGGAACGCCGTAACGCGCCGTCCAGTTGGCTATCCATTTTGGGCTCTGCGGCAGGCTGTTGCCGTTGATGTTGACGATTGCGGATGAGAAAGGTGCTGCTGCGACAACTATCGGATCGAGCAAAGTACATAGCGAGACGTTCGGGAACGTATCGACCCGCGTAGCACCGCATGCCGACGTCGTAAGATTTGCGTCCTGAATTTCGGTATCGTTGTAGCTAAGCCCTACGGTCAGCAAAAGTTCGGGTATCGGCTTCAGTTCGAGATCGGCCTCGAAACCATATCCGCGCACATTGTCCGCGTTGATTAAACGGTTGGAGTTCACCGCACCACCAACTGCGGTAAGCTGGGCATTTTTCAGATTGTAGTAAAAACCGTTGACGTTGAAGCGACCGCGACCGTCAAGGAAGGTCGATTTAACCCCCGCTTCATACGATGTGATCGTTTCGGACCGACCGATAGTTACGCCGTCTTCCAGCGTTTGCGCGGTGTTCGCCGGGAACAGGATGCGTCCTTGTATGCTTGGTGCCCGATAGCCCCGAGCTACGCGAGCATATAGGTTGACGTCGTCGGTCGCGGCATAAGTCGTGCTTAAATCCCACGTGATATTGTTGTCGCTGACGCGGCGGTTTACTGATCCCAATGGATCTTGAAGGAATCCGGGAAACTGGGTGTCTTTCGAACGAACCACCGAGTACCGGCGCTTGTCGTCATTATAACGCAGGCCACCGGTGACGCTGAATTGATCGGTCAGCTGATAAGTAAGCGAACCGAATACACCATAGGCCTTGCTCTTTTGCGCTTGCGAAACGAGAATATTGACCCCGCCGCGCGCGTTGTTCGGGTCGCCAAGGGTGGAGTAATTCTCGCTGACGATTTTCAATTTCTCGTCGAAGTAGAACAAGCCGGCCTGATAGCTAAGCGGTCCTTCGCCATTGCTGGCGACCCGGAATTCCTGAGTGAATTGCTTCAGGCTTGGCACGCTGTCGCGTGTTTCGGCTGTGAAAGGGATATTGCCTGGACCAGACAACCCGACAGGCAGGAAATTTGCGCCAAAACCGCCATCGACATCGCCAACCGACGTCGCATCGCCGTGCCAATAACTGGTCACGGAAATTAACGAAACCGCGCCAGCATCATAGGTAATCCGCGCTGAAGCATTCTGTGTATCGACTTTTTGTTCGTTTTGCCCGTCGGTCGACACCCGGTATCGATTGAAGTTGTTATTCAGCCCTTGCTCACCGCGCGTGAACACATTGGCGCGGAACACTCGAGCCGTGCCATCGAGCGAACGCACCTGACCGGTAAGCAAAATGTCCAGTTCGTCGCTGGGTTTTACCAGGACCTGCAACCGTCCGGCAAATTCTTCATATCCCTCAAACGCGTCCTTGGTCGTGCCAGACGGCAAGACATTATCCACATAATCATCCTGACGCTGATAAAGACCGGAAACGCGGACACTGACGTTTTCGCCGAGTGGGCCACCGACCGCGCCTTGCGC
This sequence comes from Sphingorhabdus sp., assembly GCA_046596705.1. Lineage (GTDB taxonomy): Bacteria > Pseudomonadota > Alphaproteobacteria > Sphingomonadales > Sphingomonadaceae > Sphingorhabdus_B. The sequence continues at coordinate 5,123 of JBKJLZ010000240.1, forward strand.
GTTGACGGCATTGAAGCGGCCGTAGGAAATCCGGCCATAGCCGTTGACTGTGTCGCTTGGCTTTACGCTATCGAACTTGACGATGCCCGCAGGCGTGTTCCGCCCGAACAAAGTGCCTTGCGGTCCGCGCAGTACCTCGACCCGGTCGAGGTCAAAAATCGGGAAGCCTTTCAAAATCGGATTTTCCAGAACGACATCATCATAAACAAGGCTGACTGGTTGCGATGCGTTAAAGTCGAAATCGGTATTGCCGAGGCCACGAATATAAAAGCGCGGGAAGGTGCGCCCGAACGACGATTCGATCAGCAGGCTCGGTACCCGGCCGGAAAGTCCGCGCACATCCACTCCGCCTGCGCTGATTGCATCGAGTTTTTCGTCGCTTAACGCCGTAATCGAAAGCGGTACGTCCTGAAGATTTTCCTCGCGGCGCTGAGCCGTGACCACGATTTCGGACAATTCGATATTTGAGTCTGAGGACGCTTCGTCCTGTGCATAAGCGGCGGGAGTTGTGCCAAAGCATATGGTAGCGGCGGCTATCGCAATACTGGATGCCAATTGTGAACGATTGATGCGCATGATCGGAAAGTCCCCTTTTTCGATGATGATTATGATGTGACGTAGCAAAACATGGGCGTTTTCGCCCTATTGTTGGTCTTCGGGATTGTCGCTGGCAGCCGATTCGTCAAGGTTTGAGGCACAGTTGGCTGTCGAACGCATGCCAATTGTTGCAACTATGTAACAGAAATGTAAAATCGCGATCGCTGTTCAAAAACTCATTTCATCATAAATGCGATTAATGTCGCCGTTCCAGTCGCCGTGATACAGGTCCAGCAACTTCTCGGCTGGCGTTTTACCCGATGCAACAACCTCGCGCAGCGGGTCGAGAAAGCCAGTTTCATTATCGCCGCTGCTGTTAAGCCGGTTACGCGCCGCCAAGCCTGCGGACGCGATATCGAGAATCCTGCCAGCAATATCCAGCAGTTTGCCGCCGCCCGGGATTGCGGCATTTAACCCCTGTGCCGGAACTGTGCTGCGCAAAGCTTCGCGCTCATCCATAGTCCAGTGCTTGACCTCGTCCCATGCGGCATCAAGGGCGTTCTGGTCGTATAGTAAACCAACCCAGAACGCTGGTAGCGCACAAATCGTGCTCCACGGCCCGCCATCAGCGCCGCGCATCTCCAGAAAGCTTTTCAGCCGAACCTCAGGGAAGGCTGTCGACATATGATCGACCCAATCTTCGGCAGTCGGGCGCTCGCCGGGCAATACCGACAGTTCACCCTTCATGAAATCGCGGAAACTATGGCCCGCGGCGTCAATATATTGGCCGTCGCGGTAAACAAAGTACATCGGCACATCGAGCATGTAGTCCGCATATTGTTCGTATCCAAAGTTGTCTTCGAATACAAAGGGTAGCATTCCGGTGCGCTGCGGATCGGTGTCGGACCAAATGTGGCTACGGTAAGAAAGGAAGCCGTTAGGCTTGCCTTCGAGAAATGGTGAGTTGGCGAACAGGGCAGTCGCCAGCGGTTGCAGCGCAAGGCTGGTGCGGAATTTGTGCGCCATGTCGGCCTCGCTCGAATAATCGAGGTTGACCTGGATAGTGCAAGTGCGCAGCATCATGTCGAGCCCTAAGTTGCCAACGCGGGGCATGTGGTTGAGCATGATTTTATAGCGGCCCTTGGGCATGATCGGCAGCTCGGCCCGCGTTTTATCAGGCCATAATCCCATGCCCAAAAAGGCCTTGCCGGTTTGCTCGCCGATTGCCTTTACCTGCTTCAGGTGACGCCCGGTTTCAGCGCAAGTCTGGTGCAAATTTTCAAGCGGCGCACCAGATAGCTCTAGTTGGCCCGCAGGCTCAAGGCTAACCGCGCCATCCTCGCCCTTCAATGCTATGACGTTGACACTGCCGTCGGCGGCAGTTTCTTCAACTGGCTCCCAGCCGAACTCGGTGAGTGCCTTTAGCATATCGCGGATGCCGCCATTCTCATCATATGACGGCGCGTGACGATCGCCCGTGCAATACACGAATTTTTCATGCTCGGTGCCGATACGCCAGCGTTCCTTGGGTTTTTCGCCCGCCGCCATGGGCGCAATCAGCTGTTCGCGAGTTTCGATCACAGGATCGTTGCTATTTGAAACTGTTTTCGTGCTCATGACGCGGCTTTATAAATTTCGCGGTGTTATTGCCAGCAGATTCAACGCGTCCATTTTCCGCTGGGCTGACACCCGTAGCTAATGGTTGCGGTATCGCTGGTCAGGCGATCCGGGCTGAAGTTGCCCCTCTGCCCCGCGGCGGCCGGCATCTTCTATTTCGCCTTTCGCAAGTTCAGTTTATCAACCAAACGTGCCGCTTTGACTTCAAAGATTCGGGCGTTTCAGTCGGCTAACGAGCATTTCCCCAACGTCATGTAAATTTAACGAAACATTACGTACTGTTAACCCTATTTTGCTACGCGAATGCTATTGATGTGACGGATCGCATAGTCGGCGCGCAAAAGTAAAACAGGACCAAAGCTGCGATATGTTTGAATTCAGGCCAATTTTATTGCGGATAGTGATTTGTCTGTGCGCAATGCTTGGCTTTATGGCTTCGCCCGCCTTTGCGCAAAGCTGCGCACCCGCAACCAGTCAAGGTACTGCGCCTGCGGGATGGCAAACCTATTGCTGGCTCGACTTTGCAACCTATAACGACGCCACCGCACGGTCGGGCGCGGGGCAAAATTTCGCCTTCACATTATCCGATGGCTCGGTGCTGTCCTTCAATTTGCGGGCGACCAGCACAACGGCAAACGCTGCGACCGCAACTGCCGCACCGTCATGGACGGGGGCTGCTGTCGGCAACTCGGCGTTTCTGGGCATTCCCGGCCGACCCATATTGTACATGACCAACAATGGATCGACGGTGAATTTCACCATCTCCTCAATCCTGATCACGCCGCCGCCCGGGGCTCCGGTTGTAACGGCGTATGCATTCGTTGCCGCCGACGCTGAATCGACCGATGGCAATGAACAGATTGTTTTTGGCACCAACGGTGGTGGCTGGATCGAGTTGGACAGGGTTAACCCCATTAGCGGAAACCAGTATCCGACGTCTTCGGGCATAGGCAGCAGTACGTTCACGACAACGGGCGGCGGCCAGACGGGAAATGTCGGCGGCTATATTGTCGGGACGAACAGTCCCACAACGGTAACCGCGCGAATGATAGGTTCTGGCCTTCAAGGCATGATGTTCGCAGTTCGATTTGCCTCGATACGTTTGACAAAGCAGATTACGGGCGCGCGCATTAACGCTGCGGACCAGTTTACTTTTCGCATCGCAGCAACCTCGTCCGGCAGTGTATTGGCAACCGGGACCACAACCGGAACTGGCAACGGGCCATTTACAGCCGCTGCGGTTTCGCTTGCATCGGGTATTCCGCTGACGCTTTCCGAAACCATGGCAACAGGCAGTGTCAGCCTGATCACGCAATATAGCAACCGTTTGACCTGTACGAACGGCACAAGCAGTTCGACCCCGTTGCCCAACAATCTGTCGACAACTTCATATAATTTTGGCGCACTGCAGTTTGGTGACGCTGTGCAATGTACATTCAC
>JBKJLZ010000118.1:0-3542 GCA_046596705.1 Sphingorhabdus sp.
TGATCTCCGCATTGCCGCCTGTGTGGTCCGGATGCCAGTGGGTGAATATTCCCGCATCCCGACGCTTGATGTGCAGGTAAAGGGTGGCGACACAGTCATGCTCGGTGCGGCGTCGGCCAAGGTTATTGATGTCCCCGCCCACACCGCCGGACATATCGCCTTCCACTTTGCAGAAGACCGCGCGGCCTTTGTTGGCGACACTTTGTTTGCGATGGGTTGCGGGCGTCTGTTCGAAGGCACCGCTGACCAGATGTATTCGAACATGCGCACGCTTGAGGCGCTTGGCGATGACACGGCAATATATTGCGCGCATGAATATACGCTCAGCAATGGCCGCTTTGCGCTAACTGTTGAGCCGGACAATGAAGCCTTGGCCGAACGGATGGCCGAAGTCACCGCGATGCGCGAACGCGGCGAAGCGACGGTCCCGACCAGCATTGCTCTGGAACGCGCAACCAATCCGTTCATGCGGGCTAGGTCAGTTGCGGAACTGGCATCGCGAAGAGCTGCGAAGGATGCCGCCTGACCTAATGAAAGTCGCGCGACTTCGGCAATATCCGCACATCGCGCGGGTGGCCGTGGCGTGGATAGACCGGACGGGCGAACTCGTCGTTATGCGGTATCGGTACATTAGCGTCATGCTCCTCGGATAGCCGCTGCAATTCATGAGTCCGGTCGATCACTGTCGTTGCCATCAGGTGAACCACGCCTTCCTTGCTGCGCTGCACTTCGCCTTCGATGACCATCAACCGCGATGCCATCACCGCGCGACGCTGCCGCTCGAACAAGCGCGACCATAAAAGGGCATTGGTGACGCCGGTTTCATCCTCGATGGTGATGAAGATCGCATTGCCTTTACCCGGTCGTTGGCGAGTCAGGACGACGCCCGCTGTCTTCACCCGCGCGCCATTTTTAGCCGCACTGGTCTCGGCACAGCTGAGCACGTCCTCACTGGCGAACAGTCCGCGCAGAAACTGCATCGGATGGCCTTTCAATGACAACCGCGTCATCTGATAATCCGCTGCGAGATGTTCGCCGAGCGGCATCGCAGGCAGCATCGCATCCTCCTCTTCAGCCAGTTCGCGCGCCTTGACTGCGGCAAAGAGGGGCAGTTCGTCCGAAGGCGTCCGCCTCGCCTCCCAAGCCCCCTCACGCCTGTCAAAGCCCAACGATCGCACCGCATCGGCATCGGCGAGCAGATGCACCGCACGTGAAGGCAATGCCGCACTGCGGGCGAGCTCCTCAATCGAAGAGAAGGGCCGTTTGAGGATAATCGCCTTCGCCCATTCCTCACGAAAACTATCCACTTGCCGCAGACCTAGCCGTAAAACGCCATCTTCGATACTGTTGTCCCAGCCGCTGGCATTGACATCGATTGGCCGGACTTCGACCCCATTTTCCTGCGCATCGCGGACAATCTGCGCGGGCGCGTAAAAACCCATCGGTTGAGAATTCAGCAAAGCCGCCGCGAAAATCGCGGGATGATAATGCTTGATCCATGACGACACATAGACCAGCCGCGCGAAGGAAAGCGCATGGCTTTCGGGAAAGCCGTAGCTACCAAAGCCCTGGATTTGCTTGAAACACCGTTCGGCAAAATCATGTTGGTAACCTCGTCGAACCATCCCCTCGACCATCATCTGCTCGAAATTCTCCATACCGCCAACATTGCGGAAGGTGGCCATTGCCCGACGTAAGCGGTTGGCGTCGGCATCGCTGAATTCGGCGGCGGTAATGGCCAGTTGCATCGCCTGTTCCTGAAACAGCGGAACACCCAATGTTTTGCCGAGCACGCCTTCAAGTTCGTTGGGCGGATATGGCGGTGATGGTGACGGATATTCAGGCTTCTCCTCACCACAGCGGCGGCGCAGATAGGGATGCACCATATCTCCTTGAATTGGCCCCGGTCGAACAATCGCAACCTGAATGGTGAGGTCGTACAAATTCCGCGGCTTCATCCGCGGTAGCATATTCATCTGCGCGCGGCTCTCGACTTGGAATACCCCAAGGCTCTCGCCCCGGCACAGCATGTCATAAACCGCCGGGTCGTCGGAATCGATATCGACTTTCAGATCATAATCACCCAGCCCTTCGGTGCGGATCATCTCATATGCCTTGCGGATACAGGTGAGCATTCCGAGCGCAAGCACATCGACCTTCATCAGCCCGAGCGCATCGATATCGTCCTTGTCCCATTCGATGAAATTACGATCCTTCATCGCGCCATTGTGGATCGGCACGGTTTCATCGAGGCGGTTCTGAGTCAGCACAAAACCGCCGACATGCTGCGACAAGTGCCGCGGGAACATCAGAAGCTGTTCCGATAGCGATTTCAACCGAGCGATTTCCGGGTTGTCCGGATCAAATCCGGCTTCGGTCAGACGCCGGTCATCTGGACCACGGCCGAAACTTCCCCATACGGTACTGACCACACGCGTGGTTATATCTTCGGTCAGCCCCAGAGCCTTGCCGACTTCCCGCACCGCACTACGCGGGCGATAGTGGATGATCGTCGCGGCAATAGCCGCGCGGTGTCGACCGTAGCGTCTGTACACATATTGTATGACCTCTTCGCGCCGCTCATGTTCGAAATCGACGTCGATATCGGGCGGTTCTTTGCGGTCTGATGAAATAAATCGCGAGAACAGCAATGTATTCGTCAAGGGGTCGACGGAGGTGACGCCCAGCAGAAAACACACCGTCGAATTCGCCGCCGAACCACGCCCCTGGCAAAGGATAGGCGGTTCCTGCTCGCGCGCGAACTTCACCAGATCGTAGACGGTCAGGAAATAATAAGCGAAGCATTCGGCCCGGATAAATGCCAATTCGGTTTCAATCGATTTGTGGATTTTTTCCGGAAGATCCGGTCCATACCGACTATGCGCTGCCTCCCAAACCAGATGCGCCAGCCAATCATCCGGCATCCATCCATCCGGCACGGGTTCATGCGGATATTCATATTTCAGATCTTCGAGATCGAATTTGATTTTGTCAGTAAAGCGCCGCGTTTCCTCCAAAGCTTCCCAGCCAAAAAGATCGGCCATCTGCCCTGCAGATTTAAGGAAGCGTTCGCCGTTGGCTTTCAGAGCGTATCCAGCCTTCTTGATTGTCGTCCCCAGGCGAATGCAGGTTATGACATCATGCAATGGGCGTTGTCTTGAGTTTGCATAAAGCACATCGTTGGTAGGAAGAAGCGGCACATTCAACTCAGTGGACATATGCTGAAAACGGGCAAATTGTCTTTTGTCTTTGCCGCAGTGATGGACCGAGACCCCAAGCCAAATGTCACCTGTTTTATGTCGAGCCAACTGAAATAACGCATCCTCCCAAGTTTCCGGCACTCGAACCACCAGTTTCAGATATGACGAAGCCGGTTTGGCTTTCGGTGGAGACTTGAAAAAATATTCAGGTGGCTTCGTGTGCTCCTGCTCTTCATCTTTGGTCGAATATGTCAGAACAATAAGCAACAAGTCATCAAAATGGTCCAGTAAATCCCCGAACTCCAAGATACAGCTGCCTTTCGCGGCACGCATGTTCCCTTT
>JBKJLZ010000190.1:0-3310 GCA_046596705.1 Sphingorhabdus sp.
AGTGAAACCGGCAAATCGCGAACGCCAGCGTTGAATGCACGTTAGTTTTGTGGTCGAAGGCGGAATGCGTGTTTTTCTGGCTTTGCTTCTCGTCCTCCTTCCCGTGGCATTCAGCCCTGCTGTCGGTGATGCGTCCGACATCAACGCGGCAACCCGCAGTGTGGTGCGCGTTGCTGTTTTCAGTTCGAGCGATGGTCAGCGTACCCTAATCGGCCATGGTTCCGGGGTTGTTGTGACACCAGACAAAATTATCACCAACGCCCATGTAATCAGTGAGACCGGATTCGACGAAAGCGTAAGCTTCGTCGTCATCCCGTCGGAAGGTTCCAAAATATACGAGGCCAGCCTGATCGCCGCATCCCCCGGCAAGGACCTAGCGCTTCTGGACTTGCGCGGTGCGAAGCTGACGCCGGCCAGCCTGTACTCTGGGCTAATTGATGATGGAGCGGACGTTTTTGCGATCGGCTATCCAGCCAATGTCGACATTGCACTTGGGCAAAATGATGACGACACGCTCCGCCCACAGGCACCTGTCAAGACACGCGGAACAGTCTCTGTTGGCAGGTCAGGAAAAGCAGTCGAATCGCTGCTCCATACCGCGCCGATTGCGCCGGGTAACAGCGGTGGTCCATTGGTCGATGCCTGTGGCCGCGTAGTGGGCATCAACAGTTTCGGGTCGGCATCGGAAGGTGGCGGTGCAGAATTTTACTTTGCCGTGACGATCCGTGAACTAGCCGCCTTCCTGCGTGCTCAGAATGTCGTTTTCAGCGTCGCCAGCAGCGAATGCCGCTCGGTTGCCGAAATGACCCGTGCCGAAGCCGAACTTGACGCAAAGGCGCGCGCAAAGATCGAGGCGGAAAACCGCATTGCGGCTGAACTTCGTAGTGGCCAAGAAGGCAAAGTCCGGCAGGCCGCCGAACATGCGATTATCGGCGAGCGCGAAAACCACATTGCGCTTGCCGGTCTCATGCTGCTGCTGGGCACGGTCGCTGGTGCTGCCGCTTGGCAATTCTTTGAACGCAGCAATCGCCAGCATATGAAAATCGCCGCCAGCATCGGTGGTGTCCTGACAATTGTCGCAATCCTCATTTTCACACTTCGTCCCTCGTTCGACCAGATAGACGACCGGGTCCGCGTGACAATGACACCCGACGATGCACTGGATAAGGCAAATTCCGCACGATCAATATCGGGCAAGCGAAGCTGCGTCATCCAGCCTGATCGAAGCAGGGTCACCGTATCCGAGACCGCTGATGTTATATTCGACTGGTCGGATAAGGGCTGCATCAACGGTAGAACGCAGTATATCGAAAGTGCTGGCAAATGGTCGCGCACCTTTGTGCCGAGCAGTGATGCACAAGTGTCGCTGGTCAGCTTTGAACCCGATAGCAATATGTATCGTATCGAGCGCTACTTGCTTGGGATGGATGCGATGGAAAAAGCACGCGAAGCGCGGCAGCGCTACGACGTGCAATCCTGCTCGGCGGACCCAGTAATTCGCGAAAAGCTGGACAATATGAATAAGACCATTCGCGAGCTGTTGCCACCGACGCCTAACGAAATATTGACGTTCAGTTGCAGGGACGCGAAGTAATGCGCTTCCGATTGCCCGCCGCCCTAATGGCGTTCGCAGTATTGGCTGGCTGTTCGCAAGGAGTCGATAACGCCCGCGTTCGAGTGGATATCATCGAAGATCGCCCACGTCCATTTGCTATCGGCGCTATGCCATTACCGACATCCTCCGCCTATTTACGCAGCGCAACTGCTCAAGGATTGGTCACATTCGATCCCAAGGGTCGAATTGTGCCGGCACTAGCCAACAGATGGATCGTGACCGATGACGGGTTGAGCTACATCTTCCGGCTTAACAAGATCCGGTGGAACGACGGGCGAGAAGTCACCTCCGACGAGGTAGCAAAGCTACTCGGGGGGCGGTTCAATGAACTGCGGCGGAGTCGGTTCGGTGCGGAACTCGCGGTCATCGACCGGGTGGTTCCGATGACCGGTAAGGTAGTGGAAATCCGGCTGAAAGCGCCCATGCCTTATTTGCTTGAAATGATTGCACAACCCGAATTCGGGATAGTGCGTAAGGGTTTTGGTTCAGGCCCGATGCAGGCGAAAAAATTCGAGCAGGCAATGCAATTAAAGCTGAAGGGTGTTGATGACGTCGGCAACCCTGTTCTAGAAAATGAAACCGTGACACTTCGCAGCGGCAAGGCGTCGCTTGCCTTGGCGCGCTATATGGCAGGGGAAAGCGATCTGGTCGATGGTGGCCGGTTTGAGGATTTTCCGTTGCTCGAGGCAGCCAACGTCGATGGCAACGAGATCCATTTCGATCCGGTGCCAGGACTTTTCGGCTTAATGTTCGTCGAAGGCGGTCCTTTCTTATCCGACCCCGCCAACCGGGAGGCGATAGCAATGGCGATCGACCGGCCGAAACTACTGACGTCCTTCGACATCGTAGCATGGCAAGAGGCGCTGACATTAGTGCCCGAAAATCTGCCCAGCAGAGCGCAATCACCGCGGCCGATATGGGCATCAGAACGAATTGCAGACCGTAAAGCCGTTGCACGAGAGACGATATCGCGATGGATCAACGGCAACGGCCCTGTAAGGCCACTCCGAATAGCCCTGCCGCGCGGCACCGGTTCCCGGATTTTCTTTGCGATGTTGAAGGCCGATATGGCAGCGATCGGGTTAAGTGTTGAGCGAGTAACTCCTGACCGGCCGCATGACCTACGGCTGATCGACCGGGTCGGCGATCAATCGAGTCCCGCGTGGTATCTCGATCAAATGGCATGCATTAACAGCCCAATATGCAGCAGCGATGCAGACCGGCTGGTCGCCGAAGCGCGAATGGCAGGTGATATTGAAACGCGCGCCGCCCTTTTGGCGCAAGCAGAAACAGAACTGCAAAGCATGCGAAACTTTATCCCGATCGCCAATCCGCTTCGATGGTCGGTCGCGCGCCGTGGATTGCTGGGTCATTTCGCAAATGGCCGCGGCTGGCACCTGTTGCAATATCTCGGTCGTGATACGACATAATGTCAAAGGAGTTTGCGCCCATGCCTGTCTCACAGGAGCAGTTCGACAAGATTGCAAAGGATTTGTCCGGCCAGATACCGGGTTTTGGCGGCAGCGATCCGCAATCGGTGCGCGTTCGTATCGAGGCCTTGGAGAAGGTTCTGGAACGCGCCTTCGTCATCCCTGGTACAAAAATCCCCCTCGGTCTCGATAGCATCATCGGGCTTGTTCCGGTGCTGGGCGACGTGGTGACTGCGGTCATGGGCGCGTATATGGTTTGGGAAGC
>JBKJLZ010000204.1:0-14726 GCA_046596705.1 Sphingorhabdus sp.
CGCGGCATGGGGCGGCCTTGTGTGTCGGGCGCAGGTACGCTGATTATAGACGCCAAAGCCAAGACACTTCGCATCGGTGACCGCAATTTACGCGAGGGCGACATCATAACGATCGACGGAACCAGCGGCGAAGTGATGGCAGGCGCTGTCCCGACGATTCAACCCGAACTGGTCGGCGATTTTGGCACGTTGATGGTCTGGGCCGACGCCGGCCGCCGGATGAAAGTGCGCGCCAATGCCGAAACGCCTGCCGACGCGCAAACTGCCCGCGACTTTGGGGCGGAGGGCATTGGCCTTTGCCGCACCGAGCATATGTTCTTCGACGCAGCGCGGATCACCGCCGTGCGCCAGATGATCCTGGCCGACGACGAAAAAGGCCGCCGTGCTGCACTCGACAAATTGCTCCCCGAGCAGCGCAAGGACTTTGCTGCAATTTTTGAAGTGATGGCAGGGCTGCCGGTGACCATCCGTCTGCTAGACCCGCCGCTTCATGAATTCCTGCCGCATGAGGAATCGGAATTTGCCGACGTTGCGCAAGCCGCTGGCGTCGGCATTGACGTGTTGAAACAGCGCGCAATGGAACTGCATGAGGTCAACCCGATGCTGGGCCATCGCGGCTGTCGCCTGGGCGTGACCTATCCCGAAATCTACGAGATGCAGGCGCGCGCGATATTCGAAGCAGCGTGTAGTCTTGCAGTGGCGCCAGTGCCCGAAATCATGATCCCGCTCGTGGGGACGCGCCGCGAGTTGGAGCTGATGAAGGAGGTCGTGGACAAGGCGGCCGAAGCCGTCTTCGCCGAACAGGGCAAGCGTATCGAATATCTGGTCGGGACAATGATCGAACTGCCGCGCGCGGCCTTGATGGCCGATGAAATCGCCGAACAAGCGACATTCTTTTCCTTCGGAACCAATGATCTAACTCAAACTACGCTTGGCGTGTCCCGCGACGATGCGGCGCGCTTTCTGACGCATTATGTCGACAAGGGCATCTACGCCCGCGATCCGTTTGTCAGCCTTGATGTCGAGGGCGTCGGTCAACTGATCGAGATTGCGGCCACCAAAGGCCGGGCTACCCGCCCCGAAATCAAACTCGGCATCTGCGGCGAACATGGCGGTGACCCGGCGAGCATTGCGTTCTGTGAGAGCGTAGGGCTGGATTATGTCAGCGCCTCCCCTTACCGCGTGCCAATAGCGAGACTGGCGGCGGCTCAGGCGGCGTTGGCGAAAAAATAGAGGTTGCGCATCTAGGAAGGCACTACTAATAGCCGCCTTCCAGTGCACCCGTAGCTCAGCTGGATAGAGCATCAGACTACGAATCTGAGGGCCGGGCGTTCGAATCGCTCCGGGTGCACCATTTTCCTCTCTTCGCTCAGCACCGTTCGCCTCGAGCGTAGTCGAGAGGCCGTGAGGTCTTGCGCGCCCGTTAGGTGTTTCGACTTCGCTCGACACGAACGGGTAGGGTAATTGATGAACGTAAAAGCCAAATCCGCAATCGTCCTTTTGTCGGGAGGTCTCGACTCGATGGTCGTCGCCGGTCTTGCCCGCGAGGCTGGCTATGACCTGATTGCGCTGACCATCGATTACAACCAGCGCCACCGCATCGAACTTCAATCTGCTGCCAAGATTGCCGCGCAACTGGGCGCGGTCGAGCATATCGTCTTGCCGCTCGACCTGACGCGCTTTGGTGGTTCGGCGCTGACCGCGGATATTGATGTGCCCAAGGAAGGCGTCGACGACAGCGCGATTCCGGTTACCTATGTCCCGGCGCGCAATACGATATTCCTGTCGCTGTGTCTTGGCCTCGCCGAAGCACGCGACGCGCGGGATCTGTGGATCGGCGTTAATGCGTTGGATTATTCGGGCTATCCCGATTGCCGCCCCGAATTCATTCGCGCTTTCGAAGCGATGGCGAATCTCGCGACTAAAGCCGGCGTTGAAGGTGACGGGTTCAAAATTCACACGCCGCTGCTCGATATGACCAAGGCTGACATCGCTCGCGAGGCCGCCAGGCTCAGCCTTGACGCCGGAATGAGCTGGTCCTGCTACGATCCATCGCCCGACAACAAGGCATGCGGCCAGTGCGACGCCTGCCGCCTCCGCGCGAAGGGCTTTGCCGATGCGGGGCTACCCGACCCTACGATTTACGCATGAGCTACGCGGTTAAGGAAATCTTCCTGACGTTGCAGGGCGAGGGCGTCCACGCCGGGCGGCGAGCGGTGTTTATGCGCTTTGCCGGATGTAATCTGTGGACTGGCCGGGAAGAAGATCGCGCCGCTGCCGTCTGTAAGTTCTGCGACACCGATTTTGTCGGGATGGACGGCGAAAATGGCGGGCGCTATGATGCGAACGGTCTGGCCGCGAAGGTCGCCGATTTATGGGGCGATGGAGCGGACCACCGCTTTGTCGTGATAACCGGCGGAGAACCTATGTTGCAGGTCGATGACCCGGTGGTCGACGCGCTGCATGCCAAGGGCTTTTTCATTGCCATCGAAAGCAACGGAACTTTGCCGACGCATCCAGGCATTGACTGGGTCTGCATCAGTCCGAAAGCTGGATCGCAAGTGGTGCAACGCCGTGGCAACGAACTGAAACTGGTATGGCCACAATTGGGCAGTGATCCCTCAGCCTTCGAAGGCTGGCAGTTTGCCAATTACCTGATCCAGCCGATGGACAGCGGCGATATCGAGTCGAACCGCGCGAACGTGGAGGCCGCGACCGCGTTCGTAAACGCAAACCCGAAATGGCGCTTGTCTTTGCAAAATCACAAGATTTTAGGGCTCCCGTGATCATTTGGTAAACGTCTTTGACTCGCGCCCTTGTTAGTGACAATCTCATCAACGGAGAGTGAAGGGAGAGTAAAATGGCCAGAGCACAGCATGCCGCGCATATGCGGTCTCACAAGAGCTATGCCAAGCGGATCAGCGACAATGTCGCGGCTGCGTTGGTGGTGTATACGATGATGCTAATTTTCGTCACCTCACCGGCGATGGAAAGCCGCGGCACGTCGATTTTCCCCTATTTTATGCTCGTGGTTTTCGTCGCGATGGTTATTCCAGCTTGCCGGGGCATGGAACGCCGCTGGCAAGCATTCGAGGCGAGCGGCCTCGGGGACGGTGGGTTGCACACGCGGTTCAACATCGACCGGGTAAAATTGTGGGCGGCGGCGATTATCATTCCTGTAATTTTGGCGGTGCTTTTTACCGTTTTCTAAACTGCAGCCTAATTGACGCTGTTGCACCCCACGCCTAAGCGAGGGGCATGTTAAAGCCAAACGAAGCACTCGACCGAGCGCAAAATCTAGTTGATCAAGCCATCAAGGCCGGAGCCGATGCCGCCGATGCGGTTTATGTCTGCGATGCCTCAACCGAGGTGCAGGTCCGGCTTGGCGCGCTAGAAGATGTGGCACGGTCCGAGGGTGAAGACATCGGGCTGCGCGTGTTCGTCGGCCAGCGTTCGGCAACGATTTCTTCGTCAAACATGAACCCTACGATCCTGGCAGGGTTGGTTACGCGCGCAATCGATATGGCGCGCGAAGCGCCTGAGGACCAATATGCCGGGCTGGCTCCTGCCGACCGGCTGCTGAAGGGTGCTTTGCCTGATCTCGATAGCGATGACGGTAAGGACCCAGATCCGGCGTTGCTGCGCGCGGTGGCCCTGGAGTGCGAAGATGCTGCGCGCTCGGTTGTAGGAGTTACCAATAGCGAAGGCGCTGGTGCAAGTGCTGGCCGTTCGATCTTTGCGCTGGCGACGAGCCACGGCTTTGCCGGTGTTACCTCGTCATCCGGTTACGGCGTTTCGGCAAGTGTACTTGCAGGTGAGGGCGATGCCAAAGAACGCGACTATGACTGGCGCTCGGCACGGCACTATGTCGACCTCGACAGCGCCGCATCAATCGGCAAACGAGCAGGCGAGCGCGCGGTCAAACGCGTCCAACCGGGAACGGTCAAGAGCGGACAGATGCCTTTGGTATTCGATCCCCGCGTCGGTAGCTCATTTGTCGGACATCTGCTCGGCAGCATCGGCGGATCGGCTATCGCGCGCAAAACCAGCTTTCTGCTCGAAGCTTTGGGCGCGCAATTATTCGACAGCAGCATCTCGATCATCGACGACCCCCACCGCCAGCGCGGGTTGGGGTCAAAGGCTTTTGACGGCGAAGGTCTCCCCACCGCGCACCGTTCGATTATCGACAATGGCGTTCTCACCGGCTGGCTGATGGAAAGCGCGTCGGCTCGGCAATTAGGACTGCAGCCGACCGGCCATGCCAGCCGTGGCGTCAGCGGCGCGCCTGGGGTCAGCCCGTCTAACCTGCATCTGGAGGGTGGCACTGCTAGTCCAGCTGAACTAATGGCCGATATTAAACACGGTATTTATATTCACGAGCTCGCCGGGCAAGGCGTCAATCCGGTTACTGGCGATTATAGCCGCGGGGCGGCCGGTTTCCTTATCATCGACGGTGAAATCGCTGGTCCGGTCAGCGAGTTCACCATTGCCGGAAACCTGAAGGATATGTTCAAGGCGATGACCGCCGCAAACGATCTCGAATTTATCCGAAGCAACAATGTCCCCACTTTGCGCATCGATGGGATGATGGTCGCAGGTGCCTGACGGTCGGGTAAAACATGATCGGCCTTGATCGTCACGCCGTCGTTGCGGCGACGCGCGAGGCTGCTGATCTTGCGATGGTTAGCTGGCGCAAGGGGGCGGTGCCTGATGCCAGGGTATGGGAAAAGACCAAAGGCAATCCGGTAAGCGATATCGACATGGCGGTCGATGCGCTAATGAAGAAACAACTATCCGCAATAGTGCCTGAAGCAGGCTGGTTGTCGGAGGAAACCGTCGACGATCCTGCGCGATTGAATGCTCGCCTGTTATGGCTGGTCGATCCCATCGACGGTACGCGCGATTATATTCGCGGGCGGAGCGGCTGGTGTGTGTCAGTGGCGTTGGTGGCCGATGGCCTGCCGGTTTTTGCTGTAATGGCATCTCCGCCCGAAGATAAATTTTGGGTCGCGGCGATTGGCGAGGGCGTGACCTGCAATGGCGAGCGGTTGAGCGGAAGCACGCGCATCGAATTTACCGGCTCACGCGTCCCGGCGGATGATCTGCCCAAAAGCGATCGGGATTTGGTGACAGTGAATAAGCCAAATAGCATCGCGATGCGAATGACGATGGTCGCGTGCGACAGAGCTGATCTGGTGGCTTCTTTGCGTTGGGGTAATGAATGGGACATTGCAGCGGCGCATTTGGTCGCGCAAGAGGCGGGGGCGGTGGTTAGCGATGCGCTGGGTAAGCCAATTGTTTACAACAAGCGTAAGCCGCTCGACTTTGGTCTGATTTGTTGTGCGCCGGACATCCACGAGGCTGCGGTGCAAAGACTTGCCGGGCGGGCAGCTAAACTGTTGGACGAAAAATCACCGTAGCCCTGAGCCTGTCGAAGGGCGCCTCTCAACTAAGGCGCTACCGCCGAGAGGCGTGCTTCGACAGGCTCAGCACTACGGTAAATTTTATTACCGGGGCCTAGTCCATAACGTATCGCGGTTCATGTCCCGTGGATTGTTGGCGAGGGCATCGACAAACGCCTTCCTAACCCAGCGGAATTTCTCCGGCCGGGTGGTGAATATCCGCTGATCCCAGGCATGTTCGCCTGCGCTGCGCACCTTGCGCGCAATTTCGCCGTATATCCCCGCCGCCGATAGCACCGCCCAGCGCGCGCGAAACGGCAGCGCGGCTGCACCCACCCGCGCTGACGCTTCATATTGCTCTGCCTCATCTGCTAGCCAACGGCCAATCAGCGCGAGCTTCTTGCGGTTATGCGGCTTCATAAGTTCGCCCGGGCCGATTTCCATCATCGCCATCCAGTCGTCGGGAATGTAACAGCGCCCCGCAACATCGTCCTCCGAAATGTCGCGCGCAATATTGGCAAGCTGGAAAGCCAGCCCAAGGTCGCACGCACGGTCAAGCGTAGCGTCGTTTTGCGGAGAAACGCCCATCACCACTGCCATCATCACGCCAACTGCGCCAGCGACATGATGGCAATAGCGGTACAGGTCGGTTTCCCGGCGCGGGTGCCAGTCGGCGGCGTCAAGCGCAAAGCCTTCGATGACATCGTCAGCCATCTTTTTTGTGAGGCCACATTCGCGCGCGACGATACCCAGGCAGTCAAATGCTGGTTCGCCGGTCGCCTCGCCGTTTAGCGCCTTAGCGGTCAGTTCACGGATGATAGCGAGCCGCGCCATGGGGTCAATTACCGCTTCCATCGTGCCGCCATGGTCCTGACCATCGGCCATGTCATCGCACTTGCGGCACCAGGCGTAGAGCAGCCAAACCCGCTCACGCGTTGTCTTGTCGAACAGACGGCTGGCGAAACGGAAGGATTTCGACCCGCGCGAAATGCTGTCCTGCGCGAAAGCAACAAGGGCAGGGCGGTCCAAACTCAAAGCCCTTCCCCGCTCGCAGGGAGGTGGCAGCCGGAACGGTTGACGGAGGGGGCGGGTAACCAAGCGCGCCGTTCAATGCGGCGAGCCCCCTCCACCATGCTTTGCATGGTTTCCCTCCCCGTTCCGGGGAGGATTTTCATAGATCGTCCGCTTTCATCTGGAAGATATTCTTATGCGGGATATAGGCTGTCATTTTGCCGAGCAGGCCGTCTAGCGTATCATCGACGATCATGATCCCTGCATGCTGCGATCGGATAAAGCCGACATCGATCATGTTCTGGTTGAACGCGATAAGTTGATCGTAAAAACCCGCGACGTTCAACACGCCCACCGGTTTGCTATGATAGCCCAATTGCGACCAGCTTATCGCCTCCCATAACTCGTCCATCGTGCCAACGCCGCCAGGGATGGTGATGAAGCCATCCGATAGGTCGGTAAAGCGTGCCTTGCGCTCGTGCATGCCGGAAACGACATGCAATTCGGTGCATCCCTTGTGCGCAACCTCGGCTCCGACCAATGCCTCGGGGATGATGCCAATGACTTCGCCACCAGCATTTAAGGCAGCGTCGGCCACCGCGCCCATCAGCCCCAACCGTCCGCCGCCGTAGACAACTCCGATGCCGCGCTCGGCCAATGCCTTACCGACCGCACGAGCAGCTTCGATATATACCTGGTTTTCCGGCGTGGCCGATCCGCAATAAACCGCCAATCGTTTCAAGCGATGTCCGCCAAGATCAACGCGGCCGTGGCCTTCGCGCTACCCACAACACCCGGAATTCCGGCACCCGGATGAGTGCCAGCGCCGACGAAATACAGGTTGGGTATTGCATCATCACGGTTATGCGCTCGCATATAAGCGGATTGCCATAGTACCGGTTCCAAGCTGAAAGCGCTGCCCAAATGCGCCGACAGATCGCGGCCGAAATCCGCGGGCGTGTAGTGGAACTGAGTCATGATCCGCGAACGGATGTCGGGAATCAAGCGGCGTTCGAGTTCATCGAGTATAGCTTCCTTCAGCCGCTCTGCGACATCGCCGTCCCAATCGAGCGGTGCCTTGCCCATGTGTGCGACGGGCGCGAGCACATAAAAGGTCGAGCAGCCTTCGGGCGCGAGGCTTGGGTCGGTTACGGTCGGGTGGTGGAGATAGAGCGAGAAGTCTTTCGGCAAAATCCCGTTCTTGTAAATATCGTCGAGCAGCCCTTTGTAGCGCGGCCCAAACAGGATCATATGGTGCGGAATACCCGGCCATGTGCCTTTGATGCCAAGATGGAGCACGAACAACGAGGGCGACCAGCTTTTGCGTTTTAGCGACTTGGCGGCGCGCTCGCCGCGCTTGTTGCTGGTCAGCAAATCCTTGTAGGTGTGCATCAGGTCACCGTTCGAAGCAGCGACATCGCAGTCCATCCGCCAGCCTGATTTTGTGCGCACGCCGATAACCTTGTCGCCGCGCGTTTCAATCTCTTCGACTGCATCACCTAGCCGAATTGTCCCGCCAAGCCGCTCGAAATGCGTGACCATGGCCGCGACCAGCCGGTTGGTGCCGCCCTTGGCAAACCAAACGCCGCCTTCTTTTTCAATCGTATGGATCAGCGCATAGATCGCGCTAGTGCTCATCGGGTTGCCGCCGACGAGCAATGTGTGGAAAGACAAAGCCTCGCGCAGCCGTTCGTCCTTCACATAAGACGACACTATCGAATAGACCGAGCGCCACGCCTGATATTTCATCAAGGCAGGCGCGGCCTTGATCATCGACGCGAAATCGAGAAAAGCGACCGAGCCCAGCTTCTGATAGCCCTCTTTATAAACGCCTTTCGAATATTCCAAGAAACGGCGATAGCCTTCGACATCTTCGGGATTGAGTTTTTCGATCTCCGCTTTCAAGCCTACCGGATCGTTTGAATAATCAAAATTGGTACCATCCACCCAGTTCAGCCGGTAGAATGGAAACACGGGCAGCAATTCGATGTCGTCTGCCATCCGATGACCGCTCAGCGCCCATAATTCTTCGAGACAGGGTGGATCGGTGATGACGGTTGGCCCGCCATCAAAGGTGAAGCCGTCCTTCTCCCAATAATATCCCCGCCCGCCCGGCTTGTCGCGGGCTTCGATGAGTGTCGTCGCGACGCCAGCCGATTGCAGCCGGATGGCGAGCGCCAACCCGCCAAATCCTGCGCCAATGATTGCAACTGCTTTCTTCATTTCTTTTTGCTCCGGATTGCGGTGATCGCCTTGCCGATGGGGATCGGTGGCTTTCCCGACAGTATCCGCGCCTTGTCGCCGCCGGTTGTTTTACCAGCATAGAAGCGTTCGATCAGTCCGGGTTTTAATCGGTAAAAACGTTCGAGAATTTTATAACGGTCGGTAGTATCTGCGCCCCGGAACAACATACGATTGAGCATCCGGTAAAATTTACCAGCCTGCCAATGCTCCTGAGCGCGTTGTCGCATTAGCATGTTAAGCTTGTCGCCGTCGAGATCAGGTTGTTCGGCAATGAAAATTGCATTGCGCACTGCGTCGGGCAACGAATAGCTGGTCACCGCTTGAAAAAAAGCTCCGCGCGCGCCCGCTTTTGCCGTGCGTCCGCTGCCGCTAGCCCAATAGCTTTCAAGATCGCCGCCCATCACCACTGGCAGTACGCCGTTTTCTTCGCGCACCACGCGCTCGACTTTCCAGCCTTTGGTGTCGACATATTCGGCGATTCGCTGACGGTAACGCTGCGCATCGTGTGTGGGCGTGTCACTATAATAAGTATCCTCGACAAACACCTTGTCCATGCCGAAGGGAAGAACATAGACAAAGCGGTAGCCGTCATGCTGCGACACAGTTGCGTCCATCACGATCGGTTTGGTAAGGTTATGCGGCTCGGACAATTGCATCAGCTGCCCGGTAAATTTCTGCCAACCGCAATCGAGATGATTGGTATCGCCGCCGCCACGTGCATCGATCACGCCGCCTGCGATGATCCGCTGGGCACCGTCGAGAACGACCAGACGGGGCGAAACCGCCTTGACCTCACGCCCGGTCATCAACGCCGATGCGGGCAAATTATGGCGCAGTATCCAGTCGAGCCGTTCAGACTCGATACTATAATAAATATTGTCCAGCGACCGGCTATGGCCGGGGAAATGAACCTCGTAGCCAGACCAGCCGTGGGTAACCAACGGCGCGGTCAGCCAGCGGTGTTCGGGCAGAATGTCGCTGGCGAAATAACTCCAAATATGGTTGCCGCCGAAATGATCCTCCTGTTCGATCAGAACGATTTTCAGCTCAGGTCGCATGCGTGCGAGCGCAAGCGCGATCAGGCCACCAGCAAGGCCGCCGCCAACAATAGCAAGATCGCATTTGATATTTTCGAGTGGGGCGGACGCCATTGCCGCGCACTAGCCGATGCGTCCCATTAGGGGAAGGGGATGGCTCACCTATTCTTGACTTTTTTAACAAGAGGGGAGACCAATAGAAAATGGCACACGACCCGAAACTGGTAGCGATTTACAGTCTGAAGGGCGGAGTGGGTAAAACTACGCTTGCGGTCAATTTAGCGGCTGAAGCGGCGTTACGGCGGCGGAAGAAAACGCTGCTGTGGGATCTCGATCCGCAATCGGCGGCAAGCTTTATTTTGGGGCATGAGCCCGATAAAAAGCCGCGTGCGAAGTCTGTGTTTGAACGCGATGTGCCGCCGGATAAGCTCATTCAGACAACCGCTATTTCCGGACTTGATCTGTTGCCAGCCGACATTTCGCTACGTGGGCTCGATGGGTTTCTAATGTCGCTTGGCAAAAAGAAACGGCTGGCTAAATTGGTCGAGGGCATCAGCGACCGATATGACCGCATTTTTCTTGATTGTCCGCCCGGCCTAACCGAAACCAGCGAGCAGATGATGCGCGCCGCCGATATCATAATTGTGCCGGTTATCCCGTCACCACTCTCACAGCGTGCGCTGAACGACGTAGTGGCTCACCTGAAAGAGCATCATAAAGGCCACGCTCCGCTTTTGCCGGTGTTCTCGATGGTCGATCGCAGACGTACTCTGCACATCGCGGCGACGTCTGCCCATCCGGACTGGCCGCGTATCCCGATGGCGAGCGCAGTTGAGCAGATGGCATTCCACCGCTCGCCAGTTGGCGTTTTCGCTCACCGGTCGCCTGCGGGGGAGGCTTTCCATATGTTGTCGGGTGCCATCGAACGTAAGATCGGCAAATCCGGAACCGCATACTGAAGGCTGTAGTTGTTTACCGCTGCTACTATCCGTGCTTAAAGGCGGCATCGACCGAATTTAAACAATTTGGTTATTTAAAACCGGTGGCAAAAATAGTTGACTGAAACAGCAGTTCTGAACCTCGACTATTGGTGCCATCAGGCATCACCTGGTCGTAACTCTGATAATAACGAACCTTCGGTTCCCAGCGTCGATGATTTTCAGCTATTGGCGGAAAACCTGCCCAATCTGTGCTGGATAGCGCGGGCTGACGGTTTTATATTCTGGTACAATCAGCGCTGGCATGATTATTGTGGAACAACCCCGGAGGTTGTGGCTGGGTCAGGATGGCACCGTGTCCACGACCCCAAATCGTTACCACAAGTGATTGAAAAGTGGGGCAAGGCAATTGAGACGGGTGAGGCTTTTGAACTGAATTGCCCGCTCCGTGGCCAGGATGGTATCTATCGCCGATTTTTAACCAGAGTGGTTCCGGTCCGCGATGGGGCCGACCGGATTGTTCGATGGATCGGCACAAACACCGAAATCGAAGGCCATATGCAAACTGAAGAAGCTTTGGCCGGAAGCGAGTCGAGCTTTAGCGTTTTGACCAATGCAATGCCGCAAATGGTGTGGTCGACATTGCCCGATGGTTTTCACGATTATTACAACAATCAATGGTATGAATTCACCGGAGTCCCGCATGGTTCGACCGATGGCGAGGCATGGAACGGAATGTTCCACCCTGACGATCAGGAACGCGCATGGGCACGTTGGCAGCATAGTCTGGAGACAGGAGAACCGTACGAAATCGAATATCGGCTTCGCCACAATAGCGGCGATTATCGATGGGCGCTGGGGCGCGCGCTGCCGGTGCGTGACGAGCACGGAATGATTATCCGCTGGATCGGGACCTGCACCGATATTGATGAGGCGAAGCGAAATACGCAACAAACCGAAATTTTAAGCCGCGAGCTTAGTCACCGGATCAAGAATATTTTTGCCGTTATCGCCGGATTGATCGGGCTTTCCAGCTACCGCGACCCGGCGAACGAAGAATTTGCCAGTCAGCTAGCGGGCCGAATTTCAGCACTCGGGCGAGCACATGATTTTGCGCGTCCCCACAGCGATGTGTCCAGACCCTATGCTGATTTCATGGGGCTGCATGGCATGCTTACCGAACTGGTGGCACCCTATCGCGAACCGGGTAGCAACAAAATTGTCATTGAGGGCAATGACATCCGTATCGACGAGCGAAGTGCGACACCGATTGCGTTGGTGATCCATGAACTTGCAACCAATGCTGTGAAATATGGCGCTTTATCAGTCGCCGCGGGCACAGTGGTGATCCATACCGGGCTAATCGGCGACCATGTCAACGTCCGCTGGACCGAAACGGGCGGGCCGGAAATAATGGCAGTGCCAAGCCAAACTGGTTTCGGAACGCAATTATCGGATATCAGTATCGAAGATCAGCTTGGCGGCAAAATCGAGCGAAACTGGCATCAGACAGGTTTGGAAGTGAAAATATCAATCGATGCTTCGCGCCTTCGAGCGGCTGACTAAAACAAAGTGATACTTGGTGGCGCCGGCGTCGGTTTACCCTGCCTGTGGCGAACCAGAAAATCCAGCACCGGTCCTATCTGATTATCGTTGAATGGTTTGGATAATACGCCCACCGCTCCATCTTCATTGCCCTGTAGCTGGCGCGGGTTTGCAGTTACAAATAACACTGATGCGCCATATCTATGCGCGAGCGTTGAACCTATTTTGGGACCGGTTGGACCATCGCGCAAATTCACATCGACTATAGCAATATCCGGCTTCTCCTCCGCCAATGCCATTGCGGTGTCAGCGTCGGGTGCAATGCCTACCGTTTCGAACCCCAACCGCGTCAATACGCGCTTCAAGTTCAGGGCGACGATAAACTCGTCTTCGACAATAAGGACTTTGGTTTGCATCTTATAAACGGCCAAATAATGAATATCGTTAAGAACGGCGGCAAGACGGCTGGGTTCCACTTTAAATTGTAATATTATGTACTGGTACCATTTTACAACAGCTTCCACGTGCACAAGAAGCCGTGGCTTTCGCTCCGGTCGTGATTGCGTTATCGGACCGTTATGGATCTCATGCTCGCCATATTTTTCGCTGCATTCGCCATGACGCTGATAGTAGGTGCGCGCTATCTCGTAACCAGCGGTGTGTTCGCGCTCGCCACCAGATTTAAGCATCCTGACCTTTATGCCGGGCTAGATGCACAGATTAGGCGGGAAATATATTGGAGCCTTGCCTCGGCTGCAATCTACGGAATTCCGGCAGGCATTGTGGCCTGGGGTTGGAGCAATCTTGGATGGACGCTGATTTACAGTGATGTTGCTGCGTATCCACTCTGGTATCTGCCCCTGTCGGTATTCTTATATATGTTTGCTCATGACACCTGGTTTTACTGGTCGCACCGCTTGATGCACCGGCCCTATTGGTTCAAGCTTGCGCATGCCGTCCACCATGAAAGTCGGCCGCCAACTGCGTGGGCGGCAATGTCGTTTCATCCTTGGGAGGCCTTGACCGGCGCTATCGTGATCCCGCTGCTGGTGTTCGTCATTCCGATTCATATCATCGCATTGAGCCTTGTGCTCGGCATAATGACGTTTATGGGGATCACCAATCATATGGGATGGGAGCTGTTTCCTAAAGCGGTGGTTAAGGGGACGTTAGGGAAATGGCTGATAACAGCCACGCATCACCAAAAACATCATGATGCGTATCGGGGGAATTATGGGCTTTATTTCAGATTTTGGGACCGGCTTTGCGGTACCGACCTTGGTCTCGGCAGCTTTGCTGGCCAGCGCAAGCGTAACGGCGACCAGCCTTAATTCGACGCTCGATCTATCGGTGTCGGGTCTACGCAACAACAAAGGCCAGGTCATGGTTTGCATGACTGCAAAGCCGAAAGCATTTCCCGATTGCCGAAAGGATGCCAGCGCTCACACCCTCATGGTATCCGCACCCGATGCCAAAAATATCCGTTTTACAGACGTAGCGCCGGGCACTTATGCCATAAGCTTGGTCCATGATGAGAATAAGAATGGCAAGTTGGATGTGTCGGTAATGATCCCGAACGAAGGTTTTGGATTTTCGCGCAACCCGACTATTACGTTCGGGCCACCCAATTTCAAAAGCGCGGCGTTTACATTGGGTAACGTCGATGCAAGCCAGTCGGTGAAGATGAAATACATGCTGTAAATCTTTGAAAGCCGTTGTTTATCGTCAAGTTGGGAACCAACGGGCAACTCCGGTTGTTTCACACCACGAAATATCGGGGAATTCTTCATGACATCGTTAAAGACTATCGCGTCAACTCTGGCTCTGGCCGGAGTATTTTTGGCTACACCGCTTTTCGCGCAAGCAACTGACGCCGAAAGTGCCAAAGCCGATGCTCCAGACCGCGGCATTTTTCAGGGCGACTGGCTGACTTTGGGTGTCGGCGCAGGCTATGGTCCCAGCTATGATGGTTCGGATGACTATGTTATTTTTCCGGCACCAATTGCACAGGGTAGCATCGGCGGCATCGAATTTGGCGCGCGTGGCCCGGGCTTGTATGCCGACCTGATTGCCGACAGCAACAGCGATAGCAATGTTAAGTTTCTTGCCGGGCCGCTGGTCCGGGTGCGGCTAGACCGCAACAGTAAAATCAAAGATCCAGTCGTTCGTGCGCTTGGCAAAGAGGATGTAGCGGTCGAGGTCGGTGCAACGGTTGGAGTATCGTTTTCAAAGGTGCTCAACCCTTTTGACACATTGACGGTATCGGGTGATGTCCAGTGGGATGTGGCCAAAGCACATCGCGGTCGCCTGATTACGCCTACAATCAGCTACTCGACACCGCTGTCGCAGGCGATTTTCACTAATCTAAGCGTTTCAGCTGTTCGGGTGGATGGCGATTATGCTGACACCTATTTCAGCATCGATGCCGCCGGAAGTACTGCCAGCGGGTTGCCGGTTTTCGACGCCGATGGCGGTTGGAAAAGCTACGGCGCGACATTGCTCGGCGGTATCGATCTGTCCGGAGATATCCGCGATGGCGGCTGGGGCAC
>JBKJLZ010000316.1:0-5223 GCA_046596705.1 Sphingorhabdus sp.
CCGCCATAGTATTTATCCTTCCGGTTGTGCCTCTGGGAAACTAGAACGTCAGCATTGCCTTAAAGACAAAGATCGGCACCGGTATGTGCGTTTCCCATGTGGAATGAGCGGGGCCGTTAAAGCGGCGAGTGGCATTCGTCAAGGAGATTACGGTCAAAAAGTCGGGAGCCCGCCTCGATAATTTTGCCAGCACTAAGCATTAACGACGGGTTCACCGGGTAGTCGTAGGACGGGGAGTATGCAGCTTGGAGAAAAATGTTGTTGAGTTATAAAGTCATGCTGGCTCTTGCCGCTTTACTCTCAACAGTAAACGCGACCGCCCAAGACGACGACTCACAACCCACCGAAACGTCTGCGCCGGAGCGCATTTCGTTCTTGGTGGCATTTGGCGAAGAAAAATGCCGCGAGCCGGTAGGTGATGAAATTGTCGTATGCGCAACCGCTCCCGAGGGCGATCGGTATCGAATCCCAGTGGAATTGCGCAAAAGCGAAATCGAGGTATCGGCTGGCGGCTCTTGGACTTCTGCAGTTGAAAGCCTTGACGAGCTGGCGCGCGCCGTGCGTCCAGACAGTTGTTCAGTCAATGGCTCAGGCGGATTTACCGGCTGCTCCCAAGCTGCGCTTCGCCAATGGTTTGCCGAACGGCGAGGCCGATCGGCAGGAAATTGAACAACTGCGACCTAGCGGAACAACCCTGATCCTAAAAAGTTATCCCCAGCCTTCGAGCGGCTCGCGAAAGTGCGATTGTCCCGCTTGACATAGAAGAACAAATAGTGAACACGGTATTTATTGGTTCAATATGTAGCAAGGTTATCCCCGGCATTATCCACAGACGGGGCAGAAAAGGACAATTCTATGACGATCGTCGCATCTCTTCTTTTTCTTTCGGCGCTGGTTGTATCCGGGCTCGCAATCGTCCGGACAGTTGCGCATGCGATGCCGCGCATCGTCGAGATTATCGAGAACGAGTTGGAACCCGTAGCGCTTAAGCAGCGCCGAGTGATTTTTGGGACTGTAAGGGTTCATCAAAGGCTGAGCGCCGATGTCGTTACTCTGCGTCGTCCAGTCTGTGTGGAGAAACAGTTCAAAGTCGCCGCCTGAACTTTATTTACCTCGCTGCACAAGAAAAAGGCCACCCTTGCGGATGGCCTTTTCTCATTCTGGATCATAGAGGCAATACGCCTCCAGCCAATATCAATTCACCGAATCTTTCAGTGCCTTGCCAGCTTTGAATTTGGGCTGGTTCGAAGCTTTAATCGTCATTGGTTCGCCGGTACGCGGGTTGCGGCCGGTCGAGGCCTTACGCTTTGCAACGGCAAAAGTGCCGAAACCAACCAAACGAACTTCGCCGCCGCTTTTCAACGAACCGGTAATTGCTTCAAAAACACCTTCTACAGCTTTAGCTGCATCGGCCTTTGAAAGTCCGCTCGAATCGGCGACTGCACTGACGAGATCTTGCTTGTTCATATTGGGAACCCCCCTCTCATGGAATATGTTAGACACATTATTGACTTAATGAATCGCGGCGATGCCGGTGCCGGGATAATGAGCAGAATAAATTGTCTGTCAAAGGAAAAACGGCAAAATTCCGCCCTTTTCCACTAATTTCGGGTCAAGCCGTCGCAAATGCATCCAAAACAGACATCAAAACGCCATTAATGTGTAACCGACGCACCGTTATCGCCGCCTGCCGATGCAGGGAGCGCTGCCGCCAGCTCATCAGCTTCGGTCCATTCAATCGGGATCAACGGTGCTATCAATGCCCGCGCCAGCACCTGATCGACATGCGATACGGGGATGATTTCCAGACCTTCTTTGATATTCGCCGGAATTTCAGCAAGATCCTTCTCGTTTTCCTGCGGGATCAACACCGTCTTTATGCCACCGCGCAATGCGGCAAGTAGCTTTTCCTTCAGCCCACCAATGGGAAGTACCCGCCCCCTCAATGTCACTTCGCCAGTCATTGCGACGTCGCGGTGAACCGGAATACCGGTCAATGTCGAAACAATGGTCGTGACCATGCCTACACCTGCCGACGGACCATCCTTTGGAACGGCGCCTTCCGGCAAATGGATATGGACGTCCTTGCGCGCAAACAGGCTTGGTTTGATACCATAGCTCGGCGCGCGGGCTTTCACGTAGCTAAGCGCTGCCTGAATGGATTCACCCATGACCTCCCCAAGCTTACCTGTGGTGCGAATTTGCCCCTTGCCAGGCACGGTGACGGCCTCAATTGTCAACAGCTCGCCGCCAACCTCGGTCCACGCGAGACCTGTGACCGCACCGATCTGATTTTCTTCCTCACCGATCCCGTGGCGATATTTGCGGACGCCGGCAAAATCAGATAAATTTTCGGGCGTAACCGCAACGCTCGTGACCTTACCCTCAAGGATCTGCCGCAATACCTTACGTGCCAGTTTGGCTATTTCGCGTTCCAAAGTGCGAACTCCGGCTTCGCGCGTGTAATAGCGGATCAGGTCATGCAGGGCAGCGTCGGATAAGGAAAATTCGTTATGCTTCAATCCGTGCGCCTTGATCTGCTTGTCGAGCAAATGGCGCTTGGCAATTTCAAGCTTCTCATCTTCGGTATAGCCCTCAAGACGGATGATTTCCATCCGGTCGAGCAACGCCTGCGGCAAGTTCATACTGTTCGCGGTAGTGACAAACATCACATCCGATAAGTCAAGATCGACCTCGAGATAATGGTCGTTGAACTTGTTATTCTGTTCGGGGTCAAGCACTTCGAGCAACGCCGACGCGGGGTCACCACGGAAATCCTGACCCAGCTTGTCGATCTCGTCGAGCAGGAACAGCGGATTCATCGTCCCCGCTTTTTTCAGGTTGGCCGCAACCTTGCCTGGCATCGACCCGATATAGGTGCGCCTGTGCCCACGAATTTCAGCTTCGTCGCGAACGCCGCCAAGTGACTGGCGGATGAATTCACGCCCGCACGCCTTCGCAATCGAACGGCCAAGCGAGGTCTTGCCGACACCCGGAGGACCCACAAGGCACAATATCGGACCCTTCAACTTGTTTGTCCGCGCCTGCACCGCCAGATATTCGACAATCCGGTCCTTCACTTTTTCCAGCGCAAAATGATCTTCATCGAGCACCGATTGCGCCTTTGCTATATCGCGCTTTAGCTTGGACTTTTTGCCCCACGGAATACCAAGCAGCGTGTCGAGATAATTACGTACCACCGTCGCTTCGGCCGACATCGGCGCCATGCCGCGCAGTTTTTTCAGCTCGGCGTTGGCTTTTGCCTTCGCTTCTTTGGACAGCTTGGTGGTGTCGATCTTGGTTTGAAGTTCGGCGATCTCATCGCCGCCCTCACCGTCGTCATTGCCCAACTCACGTTGGATAGCTTTCATCTGCTCGTTCAGATAATATTCCCGCTGGGTCTTCTCCATCTGCCGTTTCACGCGGCCACGAATTTTCTTTTCGACCTGCAAAACGCCAAGTTCGCCTTCCATAAAGGCGAACGCCATCTCAAGCCGGCGCAGCGGATTGGCCTCGACCAATAATGATTGCTTGTCGGACACTTTCAAATGAATGTTCGCCGCGACTGCGTCTGCCAGCGCCGCCGGGGTTTCCAGCTCGCTCAACTGGACCGCAGTCTCGGAAGGCATTTTTTTGTTGAGTTTCGAGTAATTTTCGAACTGTTCGGTCACTGAACGCATCAATGCCGTCACTTCGGGGCCCTCAGCGGCCTGATCATCAATCATCGTCACACGCGCCTCGACATAGTCGGTGCCGTGCTCGATCAGTTCGCCAAGTTCTGCACGTTGCTTGCCTTCGACTAGCACCCGAACGGTGCCATCAGGCAGCTTTAGCAGCTGCATGATAGTCGCAGTCACTCCGATATTATAGAGGTCGTCCATATCGGGATCGTCCTCAGCCGGATCGAGTTGCGCCACGAGGAAAATTTCCTTGTCGGCAGCCATCGCCTTTTCGAGCGCAACTACCGATTTATCGCGACCGACAAACAATGGTACAATCATGCCAGGGAAAACAACGATGTCGCGCAGAGGCAAAAGCGGAAGATTCAGTTCCATAGATACTCCAGTTGGCGGTTCCGATTGTGGCAACCGACCTTTCCTCCAATATGTGCGCGATTGCGAAGCTTTCAATGCAAAAGCGGCAAGATGGCGCGATTAGTTGGGGAAAACGGAGCCTAAAACGGCAGTTTGAAGCCTGCGGGCAGCGGCAGGCCGCTGGACATCTTCGCCATTTCGGCATTGCTCGCGGCGTCGGCCTTTTCGCGCGCATCGTTGAACGCAGCGGTAATCAGGTCTTCGAGCATCTGTTTGTCGGCAGGGACAATCAGGCTGTCATCAAGCGCCACTCCAATGATCCGACCCTTCGCTGTCGCCCGAACCTTCACCAGCCCTCCGCCAGACACGCCCTCGACCTCGATAGTATCGAGCGTCAGTTGAGCCTGCTCCATCTGCTTCTGGATATTCTGAGCCGCGTCTTGCGCCGCTTTGATCATATCTTCCATGCTTTTCATGCACGTTTACTCCATGTGTCTGGTTCATCGGCGTCGCTATCGAGCAGTTCAGCCTCGGGAAATGCCGCAAATGCTGCCTTTACCAGCGGCGACTCCATTATTGCACGGCGACCGGCTTCGGCCTCGGCGCGTTCGGTTTCGAGCAACGTGGGCTGCGCCTCACCGCTACGTTCCTCAACCTCCCATTTTACCCCGGTCACTTTGGCCAGCGCATCACGGAATTCGGCGACGAAGCCTGGTGCGACCGGCCCGGACAATTGATAAGCAAGCATTGGGGGCGAATAATCAACGACCCGTAGCACATCGCGCAAGGTCATTTCCAAGCTGACATAACCATCGCGCGCCAGCCGGTCGAGCATTGCGGAGAAATCGGCAGGCATCAGCGACTGGACATTGTCGGCTGGCGGCAAAACCGGTGCGGTGCCAGAAATCGGCGGCGGACTGGCCGTAAAGTTGCCCTGCCCGATCATCTTGGCGAGCTCGCCCGGGTCCGGCAGCGTAGCGGCGTGAATAATGCGGAGCAATGCCATGTCCGCGGCATCGAGCGGCATTACTGCGCGCGATACCTCTTCATGCCCTTTCAACAACAGCTGCCAAAGCCGGTGCAGCGTCGGGAATGACAACCGTTCTGCATGTTCGTCAACCAGCGCAGCCGCATCGGCATCAAGCGCACCGTCGCGCGGCGCGCCAACCTTGACGAGCGTCAGCCGGTG
>JBKJLZ010000173.1:0-2885 GCA_046596705.1 Sphingorhabdus sp.
CATGTTGAGCTTGACGCGGCCAACTGCTGACAGGTCATAACGCTCTGCGT
Organism: Sphingorhabdus sp.; assembly: GCA_046596705.1. Taxonomy (GTDB): domain Bacteria; phylum Pseudomonadota; class Alphaproteobacteria; order Sphingomonadales; family Sphingomonadaceae; genus Sphingorhabdus_B. The sequence continues at coordinate 51 of JBKJLZ010000173.1, forward strand.
CGAAGAACAGCCCAGCAAACAACGCTTCAGCAGTTTCACGCGTTGGCGGTTCGCCCGGGCGCATCACTCGGTAAATCGCGTCGAGACCCATGTCGCGGCTCTCGGCCTTGTCGGCCTTCAGCGTGTTGCGCATCCATGCGCCGGTGATGACATGGTCGATGTCGAGCAGTTCGAGCGCATCGACGCCCGCCTTGTCGAGCATTTCGAGGTTCTCGGCGGTGATTTCATCGCCAGCCTCGACATAAATCCGTCCGGTCTTTTCGTTGATCAAGTCGAGCGCCGAATAACGGCCGAAAATCTCTTCGGTTGGGATCAGCAGGTCGGTCAGACCATCCTTGACTGCCTTGTTGGCAGCACGCGGAGTAACTTTAGTGCCGGCAGGGAAGATAACTTCGCCCGATTTCGCGTCGACGATGTCGAACATAGGCTTCGAAGCGCGCCATTGCTCGGCGTTGAACGGAATGATCCAGCCACCCTTGCCACGTTGGAAAATTACGCGGTTGTAGAAATGATTGAGGATTTCCTCGTCATTCATTCCCAAACCGTAGAGCAACGTGGTGACAGGCAGCTTGCGCTTGCGGTCGATACGGACGTTGACGATGTCCTTGGCGTCGAATTCAAAATCGAGCCATGAACCGCGGTATGGAATGACGCGCGCGGCGAACAGATATTTGCCCGACGAGTGAGTTTTGCCACGGTCATGGTCAAACAAGACGCCCGGCGAACGGTGCATCTGCGAAACGATAACGCGCTCTGTGCCGTTGATGAAGAAGGTGCCGTTATGAGTCATGAGCGGCATGTCGCCCATGTAAACGTCCTGCTCCTTGATATCGAGAACGCTGCGCGCTTCGGTGTCGGGATCGACCTCGAACACGATGAGGCGGAGCGTGACTTTCATCTGCGCTGCATAAGTAATCCCGCGCTGACGGCACTCCTCAACGTCATATTTTGGATCTTCGAGTTCATAATGAACGAAATCGAGTTCCGAAGTTCCGGCAAAATCGCGGATCGGGAAGACGCTGCGAAGTGTCTTCTCCAGACCAGACACATAACCGATCGACGGGTCGGAGCGCAGGAACTGCTCATAGCTCTCGCGCTGGACCTCGATCAGGTTGGGCATATCGATAACTTCGTGGATGTTGCCGAAGATTTTGCGGATGCGCTTTTGACGCGACAAGGATGCAGGTGCAGTACGGGTTGCCATATGGGGAGCTAAAGCCTCGCTTGAAAATCAATATGCTACGCAGGACACCACAGACGAGAAAAGGCCGCATGGCAAAGCCCCCAAGAATCGGGCTCTGCTGTGCAGCCATTCGCGTATGTGGAAATCCATGTCCTTCAATGCGTTAGCCAAGTTGCGCGACGACAAAGCTATTCCCGAAGGACGGGATTGAGCCAATGATGTAGAGCAGCGAACCGGCCTGGTCAAGCGGGCAGGGCTACGATTTTCTTAACTTTTTCGAGTTAGACGAGCCTTGAAACGAGGACGCTTGTGTATGTTTGCCAGCAATTTATTTCGAGACGAGGCCGAACTTCGGAAGTTTTGCGATGACGTGCAACAGGATTTGCGTGACGGCAGGGTAACCGATGCAGCCGAGCGCGTCGCGTTTGCGCTCGGCGTTCTCGAAGAATACGGTCACCCGATTGTGTCGCTTTGTAATGCATATCCCGCCGACCGCATCCACGTTCACGGATGGGAGAATATTGCGGGCCGTTTGAACGCTCTCGATAGGCCCAATCAACCGGTTACTGCGATCAGCATTGATATGAGCAGTCATGGCGACATCAGCGAGGATAGCGATGAAGCAATCGCACCATATCTGGAGACCAGTTTTTTCAGCGACGGTGCTTTTCCGTTCTCGACATGCGACCGCGCAGCCCTCTGTGCCGGATATAATGGCTCTTCGTCCGAATGGCAGGGCAAGTTCGAGGACATTGACGGCACGATTGCCATAACAGGCATCGGGCAACTTAGTTTCGCTATCGACGAGCTTGAACGGCAGCACCGGATCCACAACAGCGGTGATGCCGTTGGCTCGGATGCGGCTGTCGTCGCCCTCGCTTACCGCGCGGTTGCCGTTCATCAGGCTATCAACGCGATGGTAGATAATTACGGCTTACCGCGCCCGCTGACAATTATCGTTGGCAGCAATGAAAGCTATCCATTCTTCAACGCACCGATCATCTTGTTTACTGAGTGTCTCGCACTGGACCCGGATGCTACGGAGTTTCCAGCCGAAGACATTGAATTCGAAATGCCGGTTGAACTTGAACCTTCGATGCCGTTTATGCCGTCGATGACGGTTGAGCCTTCGATGACAGTTGAGCATCCGATGCCTTTAGAAACTTCGATGCCGCTTGAGCATTCGATTCCGCTCGAGCCTCCGACGCTGATCGAGCCGTCAATGCCGCTCGAGCATCCAATGCTGATCGAGCCGTCAATGACGCTTGAGCCGTCTATGCCGCTCATGCCCTCGATACCGCTAGAACCGTCAATCCCGATCGAGCCCTCAATGCCGATTGCATCGACTTACCAAATAACAGAGCCGCCCCCCGAAGTGCATGTATCAGGCACCGAAATCCGGCGTAGATTTGCCGAAGCGCCGGTTGATACAGAGGAAAAGGTGCCTTCTAGCTTCTTCAACCGGCTGTTCAGTCGCAGCTCAGGTCGAGAGGCCAGATAAAGATACTGCATAAAGGCGGCGCTCCGGCCTAATAGACCGAAGCGCCATTATTTAGCTCAAATCAGCCCCGTACGCTTACATCGCCATCGAAGCGCGTGCGCTGGTCGCGTTATGACCACCGTTGCGTGACAAAATTTGGCTTGCGGTGTCT
>JBKJLZ010000185.1:0-3628 GCA_046596705.1 Sphingorhabdus sp.
TCACCATCATGGATCCCGACGAGGGCGCAATGGCTTGCGGCGAATTCGGCCCCGGTCGTTTGCCCGAACCGCCCGAGGTTGCGGCGCGGATTTGTGCGATGCTTGAGCATCCTTTTGATGCGGCACTGACGAGCGGACGAGCGCCAGGCACAATCCCGAAGCAGTTGGAGGCTCAACCCGACTTCGCCGAAGAAGCCCACCGCCCGCTTTTCGGAAAACGCGTACTTGTGACGGCTGGCCCTACTTACGAAGCCATCGACCCAGTGCGCTTCATCGCCAACCGGTCTTCGGGTCGGCAGGGCTTTGCCATTGCGCAGACTGCCGCTGAAATGGGTGCCGAAGTGACGCTGATAGCCGGGCCAGTGCAGCTCGTAACACCGCCTGGCGTCATTCGTATCGACGTTGAAAGCGCCGCTGAAATGTACGCCGAGGTCGAAAAAGCACTGCCCGCCGATGTCGCCATATTAGTTGCAGCTGTCGCCGATTGGCGTGCCGCCGACGTTCCCACACAGAAAATCAAAAAAGACGGGCAACAAATTGCTCCGCTCGCATTAACCGAGAATCCTGACATCCTTGCAACATTGGCCACGCATAAAGACCGCCCTAAGCTGCTGATCGGTTTTGCAGCTGAAACCGAGAAGATTGTCGAGCATGCAACCGCCAAGCTCGCTAAAAAAGGGTGTGACTGGATCGTTGCGAATGACGTTTCAGGAGACGTAATGGGTGGCCCCGACAATGCATTTCATATCGTGACCAAGGATGGCGTCGAAAGTTGGCCCGAAATGCCAAAGGCGGCAATCGCTCGCAAGCTTATGGATAAAGTCGCAGATGAATTCGCCTAACCCAGCACCCGTCGAAGTCTGCGTCAAACGCTTGCCCAATGGTGCTGGGCTGCCGTTGCCCGATTACGCCAGCCCGGGCGCGGCTGGTATGGACATCTGCGCTGCAGAAAGCGTCAATTTGCGCGTCGGCAAGCGGCTGGATATCGCAACCGGCTTCGCTTTTGCTATTCCCCCTGGCTATGAAGTGCAAGTCCGCCCGCGTTCAGGGCTTGCGCTCAGAAACGGTGTCACTTGCCTCAATACGCCAGGCACAATCGACAGCGATTATCGCGGTGAGGTGAAAGTAATTCTCGCCAATTTGGGCGAAGACGATTTCCAGATCACTAAAGGCGACCGCATTGCGCAGATAGTCGTTGCTCCGGTGCAGCATGCAAAAATGGTTGAGGTCGATGATATCGACGAAACAGAGCGCGGTGTCGGGGGTTTCGGTTCGACTGGAGTATGACGCTTACCGATCAGCAACTCGACCGCTATGCCCGCCACATTGTGCTCCGCGACATCGGCGGCGCCGGACAGGCGAAGTTGCTTTCCAGTCATGTATTGCTGATCGGCGCAGGCGGGATCGGCTGCCCGGCAATCCAATATCTGGCAGCAGCTGGTGTCGGCACAATCAGCGTGGTTGACGATGACGTCGTGTCGCTTTCCAATCTACAACGTCAGGTGCTTTATGGCGCGGCGCAGATTGGGGAGGCCAAGGTCGATGCTGCGCGAACGGCGGTCGCGCGACTTAACCCTGATGTGCAATTTCACGCAATCAAACAGCGGATTGTCCTCGATACCTCTTCCCAAATCTTGGACGGCATTGACGTGGTAATCGACGGCAGCGACAATTTTGCGACACGGCTTATCGTCAACGACCTCTGCCTGGCTTCACAAACTCCGCTTGTCAGCGCTGCAATCGGGCAGTTCCACGGCCAGATCGGAACGTTTACCGGCTGGCAATCCGACCGCCCTTGTTACCGCTGTTTTGTCGGCGACGCGCACGACCCTGATGACTGCGACGACTGCGCGACGCAAGGGGTGCTGGGCGCGATGTGCGGCCTAATGGGCAGCTTTGCCGCAATGGAAGCGATCCGCTTAATCACCGGGTTCGGCGACGACGCAGTGGGAAAATTGCATATATTCGATGGATTGAAACCGGCAATGCGGACGATTAATTTGCCGAAGGACCCGGCATGTTCGAGTTGTGGTGCTGCCACCGACCAGCCAGCATAAACCGCGAAGCGGCTTGAAATTGTTTCACACGAAGACGCGAAGGCACAAAGAAAGGAACACGGTTCTTCTTCGTGTCTTCGTGTGACAAAAATTTCGCTCCGCCAAAGTCAGGATGCCAAAATCTCCTCGACCCATAGCGGCACCAGTTCGGTTGCCGCGCCGTGTCGTGCTTCGTCGAACCAATGCGTCCCCTGCGATGGCTCCAGGTTCAGCTCTAAAGTCCGCACCCCCAGCTCTCGTGCCTCGCGGACAAATCCAGCCGCTGGATAAACGGCTCCAGACGTGCCGATGCTGACAAACAGGTCCGCCTTATTGAGCGCCGCATAGATATCATTCATCCGGTACGGCATCTCGCCGAACCACACGATGTCGGGCCTTAGGCGACCTGCCACTCCGCACGCAGGACAGGTGGGCCGGTCAGACAAAGTCCCACGCCACTCCGACCGGATATCGCACGCCAGACACCACGCATTCAAATGCTCACCATGCATGTGAAGCAGCCGTTTCGCCCCTGCCCGTTCATGCAAGTCGTCGACATTCTGCGTCACGACCAATAGCCCGCCCCGATTGTTTTTGGCCCACTGCGCATCGAGCCGAGCCAAGGCGTGGTGTGCTGCATTGGGTTCGACCTCCTGTATTCGAGCGCGTCGCATATCGTAAAAGCGTAAGACAAGATCGGGATCGCGGGCAAAAGCCTCTGGCGTCGCAACATCCTCCACCCGGTGCTGTTCCCACAGACCGCCCGCTGAACGAAATGTGTCAATCCCGCTCTCCGCGCTGATCCCGGCGCCGGTCAGGATTACGATGTTTCGAGTATTCTTGTCTGCCATTCCCAACTCCGTTTGCACTGAGCCTGTCGAAGTGCCTTTCTTCCTTTTGACAACCGTAGAGAAAAGAACAAGACAGTGCTTCGACAAGCTCAGCACGAACGGTTTTTGGGATATGACGGCAATCGGTATCATCGGCAGCGCAGGGCGCATGGGGCAGGCTTTGATCGAGGCCGTCGAGGCGGCGGGCCAAACACATGCGGGCGGCGTTGATAAGCCCCGTCCTGAGCATGCCGAAGGAGGCGACGATTTGGCGGCGCTGGTCTCAGCGTCAGATGTGCTAGTTGATTTCTCCAGCCCCGCTGCGCTTGAAACGACGCTTGATGCCTGTGTCGCCGCAGGCAAACCTATCGTCATCGGCACCACCGGCCTCGAAGAGCGTCACCATTATCTGATCGACGACGCAGCGCGCGACATCGCTGTGCTGCAGACCGGTAACACGTCGCTTGGCATTACCATGCTTGCCGCGCTGGTGCGCCAAGCCGCTGCGCAACTGGGCGATGACTGGGACATCGAAATCGTCGAGATGCACCACCGCCACAAGGTCGATGCCCCATCGGGCACAGCATTACTATTGGGAGAAGCCGCCGCCAAAGGCCGGGGCATAGACCTGAAGGCAAACAGCGAACGCGGACGTGACGGCATTACCGGCGCGCGGGGCAAAGGAGCCATCGGTTTTGCGTCTCTTCGCGGCGGCAGCGTCGCAGGCGATCACAGCATCATTTTTGCGTCGGACAATGAACG
>JBKJLZ010000001.1:0-3983 GCA_046596705.1 Sphingorhabdus sp.
GTCGTCACATCGAGCTTTTCCCAAGGCATGTCATAAGCGAACACCGCGCTGGTCGCATCGTTGAAGGTTAGGCCTTCGCGGGTATCGCTGATCCAGTCGCCACCCGGAACGCGGACGCCTGAGGTCGTGCCATTCCACGTGAATAGCACATCATGGCCGTGGTCGATTGCCACCATATCCGGCAGTTGCCCATAATCGGCGCGGATGACCGTTGGGTCGATTTTGAGCTGCTTGACAGCGTCAGTTACCCAGCCTTCGCCAAAACTTTCCCAAGCAACCGCCGTAACAGGACGCGCGCCGAGCATCGTCCACATTGCCATTTCATAGGCGCCGGTGTCGGACGCTGGCACGATGCCGATGCGGTGCGTATCGGGCACTTGAAGAACTTCGCGCATGAGGTCGATGGCGAGCTGCAAACGCGACTTGCCGATCTTGGCGCGGTGCGAACGGCCCAATGATTCGGTTGCTAATTTGGAGGCTTCCCAACCCGGCGGCTTTGCGCAGGGGCCGGAAGAAAAGAACGGACGCGCCGGTTTGACGGCGGGTTTACTGATAGTCATGTAAGCTTCTCCTTGCAGAGAGCAGCGCGGCGTTGGGACCGCGTGGCCCGGAGCTGCGTTTAAGCGCAGCCCCGATTTTGTCAATCAACGATTAATAGCCATCTTTACGGAACAACACTTTACCGCGGCGCGCAACGTAGAGCTTCTCAAGCGTAACCGGATGAAAATAAGATTCGACACGGTCTCCTTCTGGCGTGGTGCCGTAAACCTCATAGCAACCACCATCGACTTTAGATTTGCGCACTGTCCAGCCTTCTTTGACTAGCTTAGCTTTCAGACTTGCTTGGCTTTTCCAACCAGCTACAGGGCCAGCCTTGCACTTGACAGCACTGGTCGCCGATGCCGGACTTGACGCCAAAACGATTGCGGCTGCAGCGCCGAGGGCGAGAGTAGAAGTTAAACGCATAACTATGCTCCTTTGAACAGTGGTTTATTAGATAGAATAAAGCGGGCAACGATCAATATTCCTAAGGGAATGAAATGAACAAGCGCCGGTCCTAAGTCATTGTCGATGAATACCCAATGGACGAGAACCAAAAGCGCCGTCGGGTAAACGAGCCGCTGTAAAAGCTTCCACCCTGACTTGAGCACACGCATTGAAACGTCATTGCTGGTCAACGCCAAAGGCACGAACAGCACCATCGCCGTCCAGCCAGTCCATATGCCCAACGCCCAGAATTCGGCGATGATGTCTTCCAGATTTTCCATATCGATAATGTAGAAAGCGACATGAAGTATCGCATAACCGAATGAGGCAACGCCAAAATAACGTCGACGCTTCACTAACCAATTAAGCCAGGGCTTGCGGCCAAAAACCGATACCAACGGGCCGAGCATCATTGCAATGACCATAAACCGCGCTGACCATTCACCGGTCGGGTGTAACATATCGATCGCAATGACTTGATCGATGAAATAGCCATGCAGCATGATCAAAGCCGGTATCGACAGCAGCGACCAGATAATAATCTTCTTATTAAGAATCATTCGCAACATATTTTCTGCGATAGCGGCATCATATTCCAGGATCAATGGAAGACGCGTTAGGAATTTGTTAACCATGTTATCGTCATGTCAGGCCATGAAACGCTCGGTTAATCTTGCGGTCCTTGCATACCTGTTACTAACGGTGTCGGCATGCGGTGCTCGTACGGAAAAGCCCGCAGTCCGCTCAACCAATGATAGTTTCGATTCCCAAGATGCGCGCGTTTGTCTTGGCGAACTCAAGTCAACGGCAATCCGGTTCGCGGTTCTCCCGAACCAAAGCTTTGGCGGCGGGTGTCGGACGATCGATACTGTAAAGTTAATGGACTTCGGGACGCCCACGACGAATTTGGGAGCAATGACTTGCCCACTGGCTTCGAATTTTGCGGCTTGGGCCAGAAACGCTGTCCGACCTGCAGCCAAACTTTACCTCGGTGCCGAAGTCGCCCGTATTGAAACTTTTGGAACCTATAGCTGCCGAGGCGTCGGCGGCGGCCAAGCTGGAAAATTATCGCAGCATGCCTTTGGCAATGCGGTTGATATATCGGCCTTTATCCTGAAAGATGGCCGCCGGGTATCGGTGCTTAGCGGCTGGCACGGAGATAAGGCTGAACAGCAATTCCTGCGCCGCCTTCACCAGTCAGCCTGCAAACGCTTTGGCACCGTACTTGGGCCCGACTATAATGGAGCGCATGCCAATCATTTCCATTTTGACATGGCATATTCGATGAAAGATGGTTCGGCCTATTGCCGTTAATTGATGATCCGCTATCAGGACGGCATGACAGACAAAGACGTATCCGACCGCCGTTTCTATAAGGCAGAGCAAGAAGCCGGGTTTGCCGAAAACCAATTGGTAACTCCCCAGACGCAAAGCAAATCATACCGCCTTGCTTTTCAGGATACGGAGTTTCTGCTGCGTGAAGAACTGCGGCCTGTCCGGTTCCAGCTTGAGTTGCTCAAAACAGAAATGCTTCTCGAAGAAGCGAACATTGCATCCACCCTGGTAATTTACGGGTCGGCGCGGATTCCAGAGCCGGATGGTGCCGATGCTCTGGTCGCGCTGGCGACGGACGAGCGCAGCAAAGTCATCGCCGAGCGCATGAAGGACAAATCACGTTACTACGACGAATCCCGCAAATTGGCTCGTATCGCCAGTGAATGTGCGATTACTGATCAGGGCAAACGCCATTTCGTGGTATGTTCAGGCGGTGGTCCATCGATTATGGAAGCGGCCAATCGCGGGGCCCATGATGTCGGCGCAGAGTCCATTGGGCTCAACATAGTGTTACCGCATGAGCAGGCACCAAATGTTTATGTCACGCCTGACCTAAGTTTTCAGTTTCATTATTTTGCGCTCAGGAAAATGCATTTCCTGCTTCGCGCGCGCGCAGTTGCGGTGTTTCCAGGCGGCTTTGGCACCTTCGATGAATTTTTCGAGCTACTAACGCTAATTCAGACCGGCAAGATTAAGAAAATGCCGATTCTGCTGTTTGGCGAGGACTTCTGGCGTCGGGTGGTCAATTTTGAAGAGTTAATGTTGGAGGGCGTTATCAGCCCTCCCGACCTCGAACTGTTTCAGTTCGTCGAAACCGCCGAAGATGCGTGGGAGCGGATAACGACTTTTTACGAAATTACCTGCGACTGAAGCAGGCTTACCCACGATAAGTTGATTACTTTACTGGCGCCACCGTTGGTGCTTCAGTTGTCGGCGTTGCCGTGTCCTGGCCAGTTGTGGGCGCGGTGTCGGCTGAGGGAGCCGATGCCCCACTGTCAGCTGCTGCCGCCACTTCGGCTTTGACTACCGGCATCGGCAAATTCGACCCTTGCGAATTGAGATAGACCAAAAGCGCAGCGCGTTCCTCAGGATTACCCAGCCCTGCGAAAGTCATCTTGTTGCCTGCTGCAAATTTTTTGGGATTGGCCAGCCAGCTATTCAATGCCTCGAATGACCACGTGCCGCCTACACCCTTCAAAGCATCCGAATAAGGAAAACTGCCGCCTGCTATTGGCTTGCCAACAATGGCATGCAAATTGGGCCCGATACCCGCCGCGCCGCCCGCTGCAATGGTGTGGCACGCAACGCATTTTTTAAAGATCGTTTCGCCTTTACCCATGTCAGCGCTCGCCATTAAAACTTCCATTGGCGGGCCAGCGTCTGCAGGGCCGCTGTCAACTTCAACGCCCTGGATCGCGTAGCCTTGCTTGCCCGATTCCGGCACTTCAGCATGGAAAAGCATTCCTGATGCAATAGTAAAGCCCAAAGCGGCGATGCCGCCGCCTAAAACCCAGCCCGCGATGGTGTTGTTGCGATCGTCCATGAATTCAGTCCTGATTAACGGTTATGTGCCCGCGACAAGAACTGTCGCCAGAATCCACCGCCCCTCTAATCCGGCATGTGGAGCCGTGCAAGAGCGGAAATCTCAGGGCTTGCCGACC
>JBKJLZ010000083.1:0-5914 GCA_046596705.1 Sphingorhabdus sp.
AATATCCCAATTGGTACGCAAACCAGTGCTAAGGAAAAATACCGGCATAACGGCCAGCAATATTGTGTTGCGGAAATCGTCCATGCGTTTCTGATTGAACCAGCTGGCATCGAGTACTGCGCCCGACAGGAACGCGCCTACCATGTAATGAAGCCCCGCCCAGTCGGCGACGAAACCACAGGCAGCAAGCCAGACTAAACCGATATACCAACGGTCGTTTTCTGGAATGCGAGTCATCAACCGTCGGATAAGGATCGCAGCAACCGCAAAAAACACTAGAAACGCACCTTGCCGACCGATGCGTTCCCAATCGAGCAAGATCAGCGCCAGCACGCCCCAGATGGCAATGTCGTCAAGGCTGGCATAACGCAATATCCGCTGACCCAACGGTTCCCGCAATATGTCCAGTTTTTCCATCAAAAGGATCAATATCGGCAGCGCGGTAACTGCACAGGCCATGCCGATGCCGATGACCACTTGCCAATAATTCCCTCCAATGCCGATCCAGCCTGAGCTTATTGCAAGCAAAATAGCCGCCGCAACGCTGCCAAAAAGCAGCGGAACCAATAAGGCAAACCCCGAAGTAATGCCAGTTTCCCGGCGGCGTTTCCAGGCTTCTGAGAGATCGAGTTCGATCCCCGCTACCCACACGAATATCATTACTGCCCACCACGCCACGCCGTTCAGCGCAGCGATGACCTCGGGTCGAAATACGAAAGAATAGTAATTAGGGAAGACCGCGCCGAGTACGCCGGGTCCAAGCAAGATGCCGCAAATAATCTGGACAACGACGAGTGGCGCATAATATTCGGTCCGGCCCAGTCGCCAGACAAGATAGGGCACCGCGAAAATCATCATCATCGCGATCAGAAATATCTCTGAAATTGTCATTGTCGCGGCCCCCCGAAGATTTTTAGACGAGGGTGGCTATTTCACGACTTCTATGTGTTTTGGAAGCGGAATACGATTGTACTCGGTGGCCTTCGAACACCGCGCCTTACGCAGCTCGACGATCGGTCGCTTGCAACCATGCCCGCGCCTGGCGTTGTGCTTCGGCAATTTCGCGAGCGGTCATCTCGTCGGAAATGTCGGCTCGGCACATCATTGCGTCCTCACTGCCGTTCAATGCCGCCAGATTGAACCATTTATGCGCTTCGATTAAGTCGACATCGACCCCGCCGCTGCCTGTTGAATAGGCAATGCCTAAATCATAAAGTGCATCTGAGCTGCCGCGTGCGGCCTCCGCCAGACGGCTTTCCATCAAAAATACAGCGCTTTTTAAACTGTTGCCCATGATATTAACCCCCGGTTTCCCTGTGAAGCCAATTTCGTCCGAATATGGTCAACAAATGGTTAACGACAAGCCAAGAATCTTCTGGCGTATCATGCAATCAGATAGCGACATTATCGATAAGACGGGTTTTTCCGATGCGCGCAGCCGCCAATAATCGTGCCGGACGTCCTTCAAATACGCTCAGTTCTTCAAGTGTGTCGGCATCGGCCAGCGCAAAATAATCAACGCTTGAGTATCCGGCAGCAGTTATCGAAGCGATTGCTGCTGCTATAATGCCTGACACCTCGCCACCGGCTTTGATGTCGCCGGCAGCCTTAAGAAGCGCGTGCGGCAATGCCACCGCAGCCGTTCGCTCTGCGTCGCTTAGATAGGCATTACGTGAAGAGAGAGCTAAGCCATCGGCGTCGCGCACAATTGGCACACCGATGATATCCAGAGCGAAATCGAGATCACTCACCATCTGCCGGATGACCGCCAATTGCTGAAAATCCTTTTCGCCGAACAAAGCGACATCGGGCTGTACTTGATTGAACAATTTCGCGACCACCAGTGCTACGCCGTCGAAATGACCTGGTCGCGTCCCGCCGCAATAGCCGTTGCTCGGACCCTCTATGTGGATCTTGGTGGCAAATCCGGCTGGATAGACGGTGGCAGGATTCGGCGCCCAGATAATGTCGACGTTGGAACCTGCGAGCATCGCCGCATCGCGTTCCAGCGTGCGCGGATAGGAATCGAGATCCTCATTCGGCCCAAACTGTGCCGGGTTGACGAATATCGAAACAACAACCGCATCGGCGTACTTTTTAGCCGCCTCTACCAATGCCATATGTCCGGCATGCAAGGCGCCCATAGTGGGTACCAGTGCAATACGGCCATTCGCCGCTCGCAATGCCGATATGCTGTTTCGCAACGGTCCGAGATCATTGATGATTTGCACGCGCACACCGCCTTGGTTATTGGCTTGATTTGAAACGCCGCTATGCGGGACAGGGCCTTGGCGTTTCAAGGGCATTTATCGGGAACAGGGACTTAAGCGCGCATGGCGGACGCACATCATATCGTTTTTGCCAACGAAAAGGGCGGCACGGGTAAATCGACCACAGCGGTGCACGTGGCGATCGCACTTGCGTCGCGCGGCGCGCGCGTCGCGTGCATCGATCTCGATTCGCGCCAGCGGACGCTCTATCGCTATCTGGAGAACCGGCGCGAAACGATGAAGCGGCGCGGGATCAGTCTACCAATGCCCGATTTCGAGGTGTTCGATCAAGATTCGCTCGGTCGGCTTGAGCAACTGATGGATAAAAGCAAAAATGAAGTCGATTTCCTGATATTCGACACGCCGGGTCGTGACGACAAATATGCGCGGTATGTCGCGACGCGAGCGAATACTCTGGTCACGCCGATCAACGATAGCTTTGTCGATTTCGATCTGATCGGTCAGGTCGATCCCGAAAATTTCAAGGTTAAGCGGTTGAGCTTTTATGCCGAACTGATTTGGGAAGCACGCAAAGCCCGTGCGAAGTCGGACGGGATAACCATCGACTGGGTCGTTGTCCGCAACCGGCTGCATAATATGGAGGCACGCAACCAGCAACGGATGACCGATGCGATAGCCGACCTGTCGAAGCGGGTCGGTTTCCGCTCGCTGCCGGGGCTCAACGAACGCGTCATTTACCGGGAGCTTTTCCCTTCGGGACTGACGCTGATCGACAAGGGCCATCTCGGGCAATTGGCGACTGCGCATATCGTCGCGCGGCAGGAATTGCGAGAGTTAGTAACCGGTTTGGCATTACCCGAGTTGCCAGTGGCGACGTTGGTCTGATGCCCTTCATTGTGGCCTTGGTTGCTGGGCTTATCGGATGGGCGTTGTGGTCGGGTCGGCTGCGCTTTCAACAGCTGCCGCCTTTGTTGCTGGGACTGGGCGGGGCGTTCTTGGCGGTCCGGGGTAATTGGCTGATCGGCATCAGTGCCGTTGTGATTGCTGTAACCTGGTATCGGGGGTTGACCTGGCGCTTGTTCGGCACCCGTGCAAAGCAAAGTGATCAATATGAAATCGACAAGGCGCGGTTTCTCCTAGGCGTCTCACGCTTCGATAATGCAGAGCGCATAAAAGGTCGCCACCGCTCGCTCATCGCTCAAAACCACCCCGATACGGGTGGCAGTGAGGAACGCGCTGCGGAATTGAACAAAGCGCGCGATCTTTTGTTACGTGAGTTAGACACAAAGCCGCGCTAAGCGGTGCCGATTAACGCCTGCTAGGACACTCCCATGACCCATGTTTTCAACCCGACCATTCTGCGCGAGTATGACATTCGCGGCGTTATCGATGACACACTTGGCGCAGCCGACGCTTATGCCATAGGTCGCAGTTTTGGTACGTGCCTGATTCGTGCAGGGGGCAAGACCGCAGCGGTAGGTTATGACGGTCGCGTCAGTTCGCCCGTACTCGAAGAAGCTCTGGTACGCGGGCTTACCGAGAGCGGCGTTGATGTAATCCGGATTGGCATGGGGCCGACGCCTATGCTTTATTATGCGGAGGCCGCAATGGACGGCGTCGATGGTGGAATCGAGATAACCGGCAGCCACAATCCGGCCAATTATAACGGCTTCAAAATGGTACTGCAGGGGCGACCATTCTTCGGAGCGGATATTGTCCAGATCGGCGAAATGGCGGCTGCGGGCGATTGGATAGACGGCGCTGGCTCGGCAAGTGAACATGATATCATCGATGAATATGTTACGCAGCTGATGCAGGCAGCACCGGTACAAGGCTTCCGTGTAGGCTGGGACACTGGCAATGGCGCGGCTGGTCCCGTTATCGAGAAACTGACGAAACTACTGCCCGGCGAACATCATCTGCTTTTCACTGAGGTCGACGGAAATTTCCCCAATCATCACCCCGATCCCACGGACGAATCCAATCTGTCCGACCTGCGCAAGCTGGTGGCGGAACGCAATCTCGATTTCGGGCTGGCGTTCGATGGCGACGGCGATAGGATTGGCGCTATCGACGGACAGGGCCGGGTGATTTGGGGCGACCAGTTGCTTCAGATATACGCTGAGGATGTACTCGCCGAAGTGCCGGGGGCAACGATCATTGCCGATGTGAAGGCGAGCCAGGCCTTGTTCGACCGCGTAACTGCGCTCGGTGGCAAGCCGCTGATGTGGAAAACCGGACACAGTTTGATCAAGTCGAAGATGAAAGAAACAGGCTCACCGCTGGCTGGCGAGATGAGTGGGCATATCTTCTTTAAGCATGACTATTACGGATTTGACGATGCCATTTACGCCGCGATCCGTCTGATTGCTGCGTCTGCAAAGCTGGGCAAGAGCGTGACCGAGTTACGCGGCGCGATGCCCGAAATGATCAATACGCCCGAAATGCGATTTCAAGTCGATGAGAGCCGCAAGTTTGCGGTGATAGACGAAGTCCTTGCGCGATTATCAGCAGATGGAGCTGATGTGAATAACACCGATGGCGCGCGAGTGAACACAGCTGATGGCTGGTGGCTTCTTCGCGCATCGAACACTCAGGACGTGCTGGTCGCACGGGCCGAGGCTTCGAGTGAAGCGGGGCTTGAAAGGCTGATGGCGCAGATCGATGCACAACTGGCTGCATCAGGGCTGGAACGCGGAGAGCAGGCAGGGCATTAAGACTGTGTGACCGCACTGCCTCCCATTATCAGCGACTGGTTTGCATCGCGTAGCTGGGCGCCACGGCGGCATCAGATGGAGATGCTCGATGCTGCCAGCGAAGGAAGGCATGCTTTGCTGGTCGCCGCAACCGGGGCGGGCAAGACGCTCGCAGGGTTTTTGCCAACGCTCAGCGATCTGATCAATGCTCCGGTCGGAGGCCTCCACACCCTCTATATCTCGCCGCTAAAGGCACTTGCCGTCGACGTGCGTCGCAATCTGTTAATGCCCGTCGAAGAAATGGCACTGCCAATCCGCATCGAAACCCGAACTGGCGATACGCCATCGGAACGAAAAACACGCCAGCGCGTGAAGCCGCCGCATATCTTGCTGACGACGCCTGAATCCCTATCATTATTGCTTAGTCATGAAGACAGCGTTCTGCTGTTCTCGACGCTGAGGCGCGTGATCATCGACGAGGTGCATGCCTTTGCCAATGGCAAGCGCGGCGACCTTCTCAGTCTATCGCTGGCGCGGTTGCAGACGCTCAGCCCTAATATGCAACGCGTGGCATTGTCGGCGACTGTGTCCGATCCGGATGACTATCGTGCTTGGTTGGCACCTGATGGCGATATCGATTCGGTGCGGTTGGTTGTTGGCGAAGTTGCCGCGGAGCCTGATTTGTCGATCCTATTGCCGGAAGGTCGCGTGCCATGGGCTGGGCATAGTGGGCAGTATGCTATCCCTCAGATATTAAACGTTATTTCTGAAAACAAAACTACGCTGATATTCTGCAACACTCGGTTTCTTGCCGAATTTATCTTCCAGAAGTTGTGGGATGCCAATGAACCGAAATTTCCCATCGGTCTTCATCATGGCTCGCTATCGATCGAGGCGCGGCGCAAGGTCGAAGGCGCAATGGCTGAGGGCAGGCTGCGCGCGCTGGTTTGCACCTCAAGCCTCGATCTCGGGGTCGATTGGGGCGAT